>JADLDX010000548.1 GCA_020846515.1 Pirellulaceae bacterium | reverse complement strand
TGAGTCTTTGCAGAACCTGCAAGTATAATTGGCCGCTGATCAAGTGAAAATGTGGGCCCCACTGTGTCGACTCCTCACGGTAACGCTGTGAAGCATTTTAGAAGCGGAACGGCGCAAGCCGTCCGGTATATCCCGGTAGTTATAGGAACCGGAGGGCTTGCGCCCAACCGCTACAAATGCCGGATTTCACGAGCAAACATGCTTCACAGCATTGGGGGCCATCAGCGTAGGGCCAAGATCGAGCAGGGGACTTTGCTGAGCATCCGATTGGCGGTGTTGCCGATCATCAGGCCACTCAAGCCCCCGCGGGCGACAGTGCCACACACCAAGAGATCGATCTGGTGCTGGCGACAGAAATCCGGAATCACTTGAGTGGCTGCGCCGCGCAGCATGTGGACGTTCGAGTCGCTGGTGTGCAACCCGAATTCGCTCAACTCGCGTTCGTAGCTTTCCTCATGACACAATCGATTGCGTTCGATCATCTCGTCAAACTGGCTTTCAGGCAATCGTCCGCGCAGGAGTTCCGAGTCATAGATATCCCAAGCGTAAGCGATATGCAATTGACAACCCTCGCGCTTCACCAGATCCAAGCTGCGCTGCAGAATAATGCGATTGAGCGCGGCATGGGCCTCATCATCAGGGGTCGCATCCACGGCCGCTAAGATATGAGTGCAGCCGGCCGAGCGTTCGCCCTGTGTCAGCCACAAAGCGCAAGCTGCTCGACGCAATAGTTGACTCGATGTGGCACCGATGGCACCCGATTCGGCGCTGCGCAGCCCCTTGGCAGGTCGGATCAACAAGTCGATTTGTCGATCTTGAATCACCTGAAGCAATTGCTGTGAAAAATTTCCATGCAGCAATTGGCTGGTCGTTCGCACACCACCAGCCTCGCACAGGGTCGCTAGCTCGGACAACTTGCTCTGTTTTTCTTCCGAAAGCTTCTGATGCTCCGCTTGCCATTGGGACAACAAGCGCGCGGCCATATTTAAATCGCGGAGCACATCCACCACGTGCAGTGTCGCACCTGAGTAACGCGCAATTTGCAGGGCACGCTGAAGTTCTGGCAGTGTCGAAAGAGCGGACTGGCCCGACTCAAAACGACTGCAGTCGACTGCGACCAGGATTTTATGAAAAGCTTGCATGCTGTTGGGGGTCCGTGGCTAAGCACATAGGCGGAAGATGAAAACGTCAAACTGTTTCGTGGTTCACCGATAAAAGCACGTGTTTACGCTTGCGCGGTGAGCAATTCATACGCATCGACGTAGCGCTGGCGAGTTTGTTGGATGACCTCCTCGGGCAGACGGGGTGGCGGGCTATTGCGATCCCAGCCGCTGGCCATCAACCACTCGCGTACATACTGTTTGTCGAACGAGGGCTGACTTTTACCGGGCTGATAGCGATCGCTGGGCCAAAATCGGGAACTGTCGGGTGTGAGCACTTCATCAATCAAAATTAATTGGCCATCGCACCACCCCCACTCTAGCTTTGTATCAGCAATGATGATGCCACAAGCTTCAGCCCACTGGCTGCCACGCTGGAATACCAGCAGCGTTAAGTCGCGCAGACGAGTGGCCGTTTCCAAACCAATCGCGTTGGCCATGGTTTCAAAAGAAACATTTTCGTCGTGACCAGACTCGGCTTTGGTCGCAGGCGTGAAGATGGGTTCAGGCAAGCGGTCGCATTGCTTGAGGCCTGGCGGCAGAGCGATGCCGCAGACACTGCCGGTTTCCTGATACTCTTTCCAACCGGAACCTTCCAAATAACCGCGTACTACGCACTCAAACGGCACGACGCTGGCCTTACGCGTCCGCATGGTTCGCCCCTGCAAATCGGCTTGCTGCTCAGGCGAAATCGGTGGTTGGCCTGCGGGCACTTCCGGCCAGTCGACGCCCAACAAATGATGGGACACATCCAGCCGCTCAAACCAAAACAGACTCAGGGCGGTCAATACGCGGCCTTTATCGGGAATGCCCGAGGGAAGAATCCAGTCAAACGCGCTGATGCGATCCGTGCTGACAATTAGCAGTTCTTGGCCAAGATCATACACATCGCGTACTTTGCCTTGCCGTTTGGGCCAGGGTAGTTGACTGTCACAAAACGCGGTCGATGGCATATGCGATGTTTGGCGAAAATCGATCATGGAGGTTAAGAAGTCCGCTAGAAGTCCGATAGAAGAATAGTGAATTAGAACTCTGGTCAGGCAGTGGTCAATTGAAACTATTGCCTTCTTGCGTTAGATTCGCTTGTTTGCCAGCCCAAGTCCGTAGTTCCCAAGCCACGAAAGCCGCCACTCGATGGGCGTAATGTGCTTTCACGTCCCCAATGCCGAACAACTCGATCCACAGGTCTTCCAGACCGCCTACGTAACTGGCATCGAGGGGATTCCGTGGCCATGCGTCACCACCCGCCGCGGTGACCAGCTTATCATTCAACGCGATATCGATGAATCCGGCAAGCTCCATATCGTTTGGCCGACGCGCAGCTTCGGCAACGTAACCCTGATGACGACCAGTCTCCGAGTGGACAGCCAGGTTTACAGTCTGCCGCTGGAAATCTGTCGCGGCACGATCGTGCGCCTCAGAAATCAGATCTTTGAATGGCAGCGCATCGGTTTGCGAGTGGCCGCCAGCACGTTGCAATTGAGCGAACAGTCACTCGATTGCTTCCTCAATGCCTTGACCATGCCGGGCAATCCCCAGCAACAGGCCGCCATGGCGCAAGATTCGATCGAGTTAGCTCTGCGTAGCATGCATGAATTGAGTAACGCTTTCAGCGCGCAGATGCTGGAGGTCCGCAAGCAGAACGAAGATCGACTTTCAACTCTGCTAGGCATCACACTCGCGCCGGCCTTGTCAGTGGCCAGTGTGGCCGATGCGGTATGCACCGCATTTAACATGGTCTGCTTGCCTGTGGACCTGGCGGCGGTCGAATCCAGTTCCGGCAAACGCGATTTCTCTGCATTTGACAAGCAAATGGAATGGGCGAGGACGAGTAACCTCCGCATTTGCTGTGGTCCGTTGATGCGATTCCGCCCGGGCGCTCTGCCCAGTTGGATGGTGTTGCTGGGCGAAGGCTTTGAGTCCATCTTGTCGGCCGCCTGCGCGCATGCCGAAGAGACCGTCACGCGGTACCGTGGCAAAGTGCATCTGTGGAATTGCGGCAGCAGTTTGAATGTACCCGGCGAGCTGAACTGGAACGATGAACAAGTCTTGCGTTTAGCCGTATCACTCATTCAGACGGTGCGCCGTACCGATCCCAGGGCCCCAGTGCTGCTGTCGATCGATCAACCATGGAGCGAATACCTCAGCCGAAGCATCGACGGCATATCGCCGTTGCACTTTGCCGATGCCCTGATTCGAGCCGATTTAGGTCTGTCTGGATTAGCACTGGAATTGAATTTAAATGCCTGGCCCGATGGCTCGTTGCCGCGCGATCCGCTGGAGATCAGCCGACTGGTGGACCGCTGGTCGATGCTCGGTTTGCCATTGATGGTCATTTTGACGCTGCCCTCGGAGGACACAGTCGATGCGAGTGTGCTGGGCAATCGGCAGCCTGTCGGTAGTTGGAAAAGCCCCATGGAGCGACCAACCTGCGAAGGCTTAGCGGAAACCATCGTCCGTCTCTTGGTCGCCAAGCAATCGGTGCACGCCTTGATCATGGGCCAGGCCACCGATCAACTGCCACACGAGTTCCCGCACAGCGGCCTCTGGGACCTGGCCGGCAAACCCAAACCGTTGCTCTCGCAATTAGCCAAACTCCGGCAACAGTTTTTGAGCTAAACCGCGTACTTCGTTTACCAGTCAGCCGCAGGCGTACTCGTTTAACAGTCAGCCGCAGGCGTACTCACCTCCTGCACCAGTCAGCCGGCGTACTCACTCGTGCACCAGCCTCTAGGAGGCTAGCGATCAACGCACGTGTAGGTGAGGTCAAGCTCTCCGTGTCGGCTCGAGTACGCCTACGGCTGACTGTTAAACGAGCACCCATACGGCGCCATGTTGGCTCGAGTACGCCTGCGGCTGACTGTTAAACGAGTACATCCGAGTACTGGTCAACAGCTTCGAGGCCCCACTTTTGAGAGCCAGACTGGTCCACTGCATGGGATTTTGTGTAAACTGTTGGTTACCGGGCCGAAGCCCCTCAGCTACTCGGCGTCCGAGAATCCGGTACGCCCTATAGACTTCAGCGGAGAAGTCTCACTACTCGCACACGATGACCTAACGACGACGAAAGCCACCGGCATGGCACTGCTTATTCTACGAGTCTTCTTTATCTGCGTCGCCGCAGGCGCGGCGACCTACTTTTTTCGCGTCGAGCTCAATGGCTCGTCATTCCTGCCCTACTTGATTATTTCGGGTATGGTCCTGCTGGCCTTGGGCGTGATTGCGATCGACATTTTCACGCCTCGCAAACGAATTGAAGTTGTTTCGGCGGTCTACTTTGGCTTGATCGTCGGCTTTTTGATTACGCATATGCTGTGGGTCGCCATTTCACCGCTGATTGATAAGAGCCCCTTTGCGCCGCCGACCCAATTAATGATCGCAGCCATCATGTGTTATGGTTGCACCAGTCTGTTGTTGCAAACAAAAGATGATTTTCGATTTGTGATTCCGTATGTCGAGTTCGCTCGGGACTTAAAAGGCATTCGACCACTGGTGCTGGACACCAGTTCCATCATAGACGGTCGTCTAGCTGAGTTGGCAGAAACGAACATCATCGACAGCCAGGTCGTCATGCCGGCCTTCGTATTGTCAGAACTGCAAGCCATTGCTGACAGCAGTGATCGGCTGCGCCGCGCTCGCGGCCGTCGCGGACTGGACATTCTGAACAAACTACGCAGCTTAAAGAAAATTGATTTCCAAATCTACGAGCGCGAGTTGCCCGAGTTTGCTGGCCAAACGGTTGATATGCGGCTGGTCATTTTGGCTAAGCATTTGGAAGGCAAGATTGTCACGGGCGACTTTAATCTGAATAAAGTTGCCAAGGTGCATAATGTACCGGTCATTAACTTGAACGAGATTGCGGCTTCCCTGCGTCCGCAATTTTTGCCCGGTGAGAGTTTTGACGTGCGAATTGTTAAGCCAGGTGAAGGACCGGAGCAGGGCATTGGTTACCTAGACGACGGCACTATGGTGGTCGTTGAAGGTGGCCGAGACCGAATCGGTCAGACGTTTGCGGTGGTGGTGACCAGTACGCTGCAGACTCAAGCCGGCCGGATGCTGTTCGCCAAGTGCGAGGATACGATCCGCTCGCACAGTTCAGGCACGCATGCTTAACACGGTGGGCCGACATGATGCGACTGTCTGCCCCGCTATCTTGGGCGATCAATCTGGTGTTGCCACCAGAGTGCGCCTGGTGCCAGCGGGCAGTCGCCGACGACCAACCGCTGTGTGATGAATGTCGGCAGGTCTTTACGACGGCGACCAGTTGCTGTCAGCGTTGTGCGATGCCGGTACCGGAGGTGGTCGATCGTAGTGCCTGCGTGCGGTGCCGCGACGCGGGCTGGCGATTTGATCGCGTGGTCGCACTTGGCCCGTATCGTGGACGGTTACGTGAAGCCATCATTTTGATCAAGAAGCCCGCTTTTGAGGCTTTGGCAACTTCGGTCGGTCAACTGCTGGGCGACAAGTTGCTGCTCGAGCAAATTAATCCCGATGTGATCCTACCGGTCCCGAACCACTGGACTCGGCGGCTGGCTCACCGCACCTCAACGGCGGAGACCATCGCGTCGGCCATCGCGGGCAGACTGCGCAAACCACTCTGGCTGAGTGCGATGCAGCGTGTTAAACGCACGAAGAAGCAAGGCATGTTGGCGTGGAGCAATCGGCCGGCCAATGTGCAGCATGCCTTTCGAGTTCGCCGGCCCAAACGCGTGGCAGAGCGGCACATCTTGATCGTCGACGACGTCTTCACCAGTGGTGCCACGGCCGCGGAAATGACGCGCTGCCTACTGAAGGCTGGAGCCAGTCGTGTTACAATTGCTGTCGCTGCCCGTGGCACCGGCTCGCGCTCATAACTCCCCGAAAAAGCTGCGATTCTCCACGACAGCCAGACCATTTACTTTACACGTAAACCTTTTTTACTTTACACATAAACTAAATTGCAACAGGCTCGATGGGATGACTGGATGTCGATAATGCGTCTTTCCTCGCCTGCTTGCGTATGGTCGTCAGTTCGTTGGCTGATCGCGCCCAGATGTCTGTGCCTGCTTGGCTGTCTGGTCATCCTCAGTTCAGTGACAGGCTGCCAACCAGACGCGACCAATTCGTCTCGGCCAGCGACGACCGGTAACAGCGAGCGGTCCCAGCCCGCCTCCCCCTCGCCGCACTCAACCGGCGCAACGTCCCAACCCGCGGTCGCCACGCCTACGGCTCCAGCAACTAGCACTGCGTCGTCTAATAGCACTGCGTCATCTAGTAGCACTTCATCTAAATCGCTATTGCCGACGAGCCCAACCGGGCCACCGGAGTTGATGTTCCAAGAGAGAACACAGCAGAGCGGCATTGATTTCGCTTACAGCAACGGTCGAGCAGACGGCGAGTTTGCGATTCTGGAATCGCTGGGCGGTGGCTTGGGTGTGCTCGACTACGATCGCGATGGTCTTTACGACTTGATGTTTGCTGGCGGTGGTTCGCTGGCCAACAAAACGGTGACCAGTGCGCCTTCGGCCATGTATCGCAACCTGGGCGGGTGGCGCTTCGAGCAACTGCCGGAAGATTGCGCTGGACGCGCTCAAGCATTCTTCACGCATGGGATTTATCCTGGCGATTGGGATGCTGATGGCTTCGATGACCTGGCCATCAGTGGGTACGGTGGTGTGCAATTGCTGCACAACAACGGCGATGGCACGTTCACTACCTGGCCTGCGTTGATTTCGCATCAAGGTAATGACTGGAGCAGTAGTCTGGCCTGGGCCGACTACGATGGCGATGGCCAGTTGGATCTATACGTGGCCCACTACGTCGATTGGAGTTGGTCAAAACATCCCGTGTGTGCCGGGACCGGCGACGTTACGCGCGAAGTCTGCGCTCCTCGCGAGTTCACCGGCCAAACCGATGTGCTGTACTTTGGCGATGGCCAAGGCGGCTTCCGCGCGGTCGCGACCGAGATCGGCTTGGTGGTGGAAGGGAAAGGCTTGGGCGTGGTGGCCGCAGACGTAAACATGGACAGCCATGTTGATCTATACGTGGCCAACGACACGACCGACAATTTCTTGTACATCAACGATGGTACAGGTCGGTTTAAGGAAGCAGCGGTACTCTCCGGCGTCTCGGGCGATGATGCGGGTATCAGCACGGGCAGCATGGGCGTATGTGCGTTTGACGCTACGGGCGACCAGTTACCCGATATCTGGGTGGCCAATTTTCAGCGTGAGTTATTCGCACTTTATCGCGGCGAAGGCTCTGGGCAGTTTACCTATGCCAGTCGCCAAATGGGACTCGCTGCGATTGAGCCCACCTATGTCGGCTTTGGCACCGTGCCCATCGATTACGACGTAGATGGTGATATCGATTTAGTTGTCGCCAACGGCCATGTTTCGTATGCCTCACCCTACGCAGCCTATCGTCAGGCACCACTGCTGTTTGAGAATCTGGAGGGCAAGCGATTTCGCAAAGCGGCCGCGGGCGGTTACTTTGCCGAAGTGCACACTGGCCGCGGGCTGGCCTATGTCGACTTGGACAACAACGGACTGATGGATTTGGCCGTTTCGCATTTAGAAGAACCGGTATCGATACTATCGGCGCCGGCACCGAAGCAGACAACCCGCCAGCCGCACTTGCTGGAACTGGTCGGTCGGCGCGCCAATCGCAACGCCATTGGGGCCACGTTGATCTTGCACACCAAACTTGGCCAGCAGTTGCTGATGAACAATGGCGGCGGCAGCTACTTGTCCGCCAGCGACCCACGCATCGCGTGCAGCCTGCCAGTGGATGATGACTCTGCGCATATCGTCGTCACCTGGCCTGGAGGCAATCGCGAAAAATTTTCGCTCGCCGCCCAGCCGCTTCAGCACCTGATTGTGGAAGGCCTCGGTCAACCCTTAGGCAACTAAAGCATCCGGCCAATAAAAACGTCTAGGCGAACCCACTAGTTTATAAGGAAGCTCGCAAAGGCGTAGGCGAGGTAGAGTCTTCCATGGCCCAACAGCCCAACGCCGTAGCGTTGGATAGCTTTCTTATAAACTCTGTCTCTTGACTTCAGAGAACTCAAAAGCAATGATGTACTTACATTGGTCGACCAATGAAATCGATTAAAGTGGGGGGCAAGCGATGATCAAGAATTTGGTGAAACATGGGAACAGTTGGGCAGTTGTCATCGATCGTCCCATTCTGGATTTGCTCAAGATCGCTCCTGAGTCCCAAGTCGAACTAACGACGGATGGCAAGTCGATCCGGATTGCGCCGGTCGATTCCGACGACCATAAAGCCAAGATTCGCGGTGCACGAGCCAAGGTGAATTCAAAACACTCCAAGGCTTTCAATAAACTCGCGGAGTAATCACCGGTGGTGTTCTTAACACTGGATGACATCCTCGAATCTCATCAAAATCAAATCGATACCTACGGCGGCAGTCACGGCATCCGAGATGTCGGACTTCTTGAATCCGCCATCGCTCAACCCGAGGCATGCTTCGGCGGCCAGTACCTGCACGCAGACATTTTTGAAATGGCTGCCGCTTATCTTTATCATTTGGTGATGAATCATCCGTTCGCCGATGGGAACAAACGTGTAGGCCTGGAAGCTGCACTGATCTTTTTGGAAATCAACGACGAAAGCTTGATCGCCAACGATGACGAACTTGTTGATCTTGTACTGAAGACAATTGCTGGCGAGATTGGGAAACGGGAAATCGCAGAGTTCTTCCGATCCCATGGCACGTCATAAAGATACACTCGCATCGACCGATCTTGGACAAAGCCTTCGAGATCTTCGGCCATAGGAGTGAGTGAGTTGCATGTCACCCCCTTCGCTCCTTAATAGCGTGCTTTCCCTGAAAAAACGAGGCGACTCTGGCGACTCACCAGGGGGCAAGGCAGCGCATTAGACGACTCAGCACGTGCAAGCATGTACGTGCAGGACAGCCAAAGCAATTGGCCAGATATGCGAAAAACCCTGGAAAAACCAGGGTTTTGCAGCGGAGAGGACAGGATTCGAACCTGCGGAAGGGTGTTACCCCTTCGCCGATTTAGCAAACCGGTGCTTTCGACCACTCAGCCACCTCTCCGGTTTCAACAGACCCAAACGAGTCAGGGTCCGTCGCTCTGGCAAATCCGCAGCGCGGACAGCCCGTGTCGATATGCACACAGTTTCTAGACAAGTTGGCATCTCGTCAAGTTCGCTTTGGCCCTTCGGCCAGCAAAAGTTTCCTGTAAAGCCAACTGGACGACCTTTTGCGGTATTATGAACAGGTAACAAGAGCAGGGGGGCTTAACGCGCCTTAACGCGGATTATCGCGGGTTGATTGTTGAAAAAGTCGTTGACTGCTCACCGATTGATAGCTTCGAAGGATT
>JADLDX010000547.1 GCA_020846515.1 Pirellulaceae bacterium | reverse complement strand
TCTTGAGCATGATGTCTGGCTTGCCAGCCGACTTGAGAGTCATGGCCACTTTGATCGGTGAGTTCTGCAAGCCACGCGCATGAATGACCGCCGGCACGGAGATGCGATTCTTTTCAAAGGCCGTTACATGTTCCGGTACGCCATCAACGGCCAGGTCTCGCAGTTGACTTTTCTCCGAGCGCGGCCCCAAGCCGACAACGATTAGCGGTTGATCAAGTTGCTCAAGTTGCCGTGCGATGAGCGTTGGATCCGTGGGGGCAGGAATGACCGTCTGCACACCATCGGTCAACATGAAGACCGCGCGCAATGGTGGATCGACCTGGGCGCGTTGCAGTTCGGCTAAGGCCGTGCCCAGATCGGTGACTTTCCCGCCAGGTGGTGCGTTCCACAGGGCCTCCATAGCCGCACTTGGATCGTTGTTTTGACCCACTGCGACCGAGCGCAGATTGTAGTCAAAATAGTAGGGAATGAATCGCGTCTTGCCAAAGTCTTGCTGACGTTCGCGATCGATCGCCTGCCAGGCTTCGCGGGCTGCCGTCCAGCGATTCTTTTCGCCATAACCGCTGGGCAAGTTCATACTTTGCGACGCATCGATTAGGACGGCCACCGCTGCGTCGCTATCGCGCTCGACTGTCGTGATCAAGCCTGGCCTTAACCAACCCAGGAGCAGGATGGCGATGGCTAGCAGTCGCAGGAGGACCAACCACATGCGGCCCAACCAGCCAACACCTTCAGCGGTGAGCGTAAACCAGAGGCTCGCCAGCATCATGATGGCCAGTGGCACGATGGCCAGCCAACCGAAAACCGGTTCCAAGCTCCACTGCGTCATGCTGCGTTTCTCGCTGGTGCCAGCCGCAATTTATAGAAGCGATTAGACATAGCTTGTTCAGCCAAGAACAGTGCGGCCACGCAGGCCATCAACACCGGGAATAGTTCGCGTCCATAACGCGCTTGCCCCACACTGCTTTCCACTTCGTTTTGTTGGCGAGCCAGTCGATAATTGCCCGCTCCCAGCAGGGCATCCAGTTCCCCACCAGTCATTCGATCCAGTTGCGTATCAACACTTGGAGTATTGACGCTTACGGCGCGTGTCGTCACGCTGCCCTGCAATCCGCGCATACGATAGGTACCGGCCTGGTTGAGTTGCCCCAAGAGCAAAATTCCATTATCCGCTTGGAGATTGCGCCGCTGGCCATCGGGTGCGTAGAGCATATAGTTCATCGGAAAGAGTTTGGGGTCATTATCCAGCGAAGTGTTTTCTCCCGCTGCGAAATTGTAACGCGATTGCGTTTGACCGCTGAGCAGTCGCGCCGCGCCTAAGATCAGGCCATACGCGGGCCAAGAATCCGATTCTGACAGCAGATCATTCCATGATTCATTGCCCGGTTGAGCTGGTAGGGGCGTAACCAAGGTCAAGATTTGACCTAAGCCTCGACGTTCCAAAATCAAAGCTGGCTGCGCGCGATCGCTGGTGGTCATGAGCACTTGCGCCGCAGCACCCAGCGTCTCAAACTCCCACAACCGCCGCAGGGGAAAAAGATTCCATGGCACATCGTCGGCAATGGATTCGAATACATGAAATAACGGATGCGACGTGGAAACAGGTACCAAAAAAAGCGAATCATCATCGACCTGTCGTCGCGCCACTCTCGCCAGCGCACCAGGCAACAATTCGTTTAAGGGTGACTGCCGCGCTTCATCGGGATTGCCCAGTGTCGGTCCGAGAGCGAGAAACAATCCACCACCTTGATTGACAAAGTTCTTCAGTAACGCAATCGATGCCGGTGGCAGCGAGGGTGGATCGTTAACGTAGATAACTCCATATCGCTCCAAAGCCGTTTGAGCCAATTGACTACTGCGCACCTGTTGAGCCGAGGCCGGTCGATCCAGCAGGCCGGTCGCGTCGCCTGAATTAGTCTTGTTGGTGTTTGCAGCGGTGTTAGCGTTTGCAGCGTTGTCTGTGTCGATAGGGGTGCCAACGCTGGCGGCATTGGCCGGTGGAGTGCTCTGCGGCGAGTCACTGCTGCTTGGGCTGAGAGCGAACTTCAAAAGGCGGGCTGCGTCGGCGTCATCGGCGACAACTAACGCAGATTGCTGTGCCGCACAGACCACCGTAGCGTAACGCGTATTATCGATCTGCAATGGATCGGCCACATCCAGTTCGATGCGAAAGTTATGCGAACCGGGTGTTAGGCTCGGTGAGGTTAGAGTCACCTGCCCATCGGCGCTGGTGGATAGGTCGATCGTGGCTTGATCGACCATATTGGAGGGCGGCACTTTCAGGGCATCATTGCTGATGATCGGTAATCCAGATTCCTCTTGCAGCAATTTGACCGTCGCGGATGCACCGGGCGCTTTGGCACTCCGCGAAACGGTGACTTGCCAGCTGGCGTTGCTACCATCCGGCACACTTTCCGAGTCGATTTCCAGGTCACCCAACCGCCAATTGGTCGAGTTCTCCGCGCCCACATCGATGACTTGGACCAGGACTTCATCCGCATGTTGTTTAAGAAATTCCGACAGGCTGGCATCCGCGGCTGACCAACCCGGTTTCATGAGGTCGGTAATCACGTAGACCTCTTTGCGTTCCAAGTCACTGGCCAACAGGAGATCGATGGCCGTGCGCAGTCGTGCGCTCAAGTCGACGCGCACCGCCTGAGGTTGCAAGATATCAACTTGTCCCTTGGCCGTGGCAGGATCGAGCGACAGCGCGCCGATAGGTGCTCCAGTCAAAACACCGACCCGGCTATCGATGGGCAGTTTGCTCAGGATCCATGTGGCCATCTTCTTAGCGACGGCGAAGCGTTTTTCGTTTTCGGCACGATAGTCCAGCGTTGGACCGCTATCGATAATCAACGCTGCGGCCACAGGGGCCGATTGATCGCTGGAGGGTACAACGGGCCCGCGCGTGACGGAAACACCGGTCCATATGATGCCAGTTAGCCACAGGGCACCCGCGATGATGGCGGCGGGTAACCAGACCCCGATTCCACGCCGTGTCACGACAGCCACCAGTGCCACCAATGACGCGAAGATAGCGCCAGCCGTTACCAGCCCCAGTCCTAGGGCAGTGGTCACCATGGCCGAATGGACTCTGGGTCGAGCCAGTGCCAACGCCATGGCACCAAACATGCCCACGCGCAAGCAGAGCAATAAGAAATGTCGCAATTGCCAACTTCCACGCTGTTGCACTACCGTGTGCTTGACGAAACGTAGCGCCGGAAATGCAACAAGTTTCGGTTGTCGTCGGCTGAGCAAGTGCAAGGCGACTGGAATCGCCATGGCTGCCATTCCAGCCAGCAGTGACAGATGCAAAAAATTCATAGCGTTGTTTCTAGTGCCTCTACGCCAGTGTATGCGTGGAGGTCACCATTCACAACCCGACGACGGGCAGGCGTCCCGCATCCATTGCTCAGTGTGGACGCCGCCCAACGCGAACCTCTTAACGCCCTCTCAGTAGCGGCAAGATGGGCAGTTTTGCCGCGCTGATGAACTCTTCCAGACTGACCTCGCCATTGTCATTCGCATCGGCTCGGGACACTAAACGCCAAACCAAGCGAGGTAGATCGCTTGAGGTGAGCATGCCGCTGTCGTCCCGATCCAATTGCTCAAAGATCGCCTCGATGGCGGCCAGCCGTTTGGCTTCACGATAGGCTTTCAGTTCAGCGAGCGTCAGGGCTCCATCTTCGTCGGCATCGGCATTGGCTTCGATTAAGTGTTCCCACAGGGCCTCGGGCACTTCATCGCTCGTCAACTTGCCATCTCCATTGGCGTCCAAAGCTCGCAGACCGCGCTCCAAGCCGCGATCTAAACCTCGACCCAAACCTCGACCCAACGAGCCATCGAGAATCTCGCGCATGGCCAATTCACCAGCCCGAACTCGACGTGTCACCGACTCGCCATGATCGCAATCCTCGTCCGTCGGTTGATCATCGCCAGTCGATCCATCTTCATCTTCATCTTCATCTTCATCAGGTGTCTCTTCGCTGGAGTCATCTTCGTTCGAAGAGTCATCATCAGAAGAGTCATCGTCAGACGGATCATCGTCAACGGGATCATCGTCAACGGGATCATCGTTGGGGCTGTTGTCTTCATCGTTGGGGTCAAGATCGGTTGAATCATCGGACCCATCTGGATCGTCTGTGGCGTTATCGTCCGTAGTGTTATCGTCTGACGGATCGACGATTTCGGTTGTATCGTCAGTTGTATCGTCAGACGTATCGTCAGACGTATCGTCAGTTGTCTCCGTCACGACGGCGACGACGCCGGAATTCAGTTGGTTGATAATTCCCAGCACATCTTGGGGGCTGACAACGCCATCCCCATTGGTATCACACTCCAGAGCCAGTTTCGCTTCCGCTTCGGCTGTTAGGCTGGTCGATCCGTCGGCACGATTGGCTGCGCTATTGATTTCGTTGATCACGATCAATGCATCAACCGGTGTAATCATGCCGTCGGTGTTGACATCCAGGGCTGCCAAGTCAGCGGCCAAGGGACGTCGTGATTCGAGTTGTTCAGAGTGCAGCCGACGCGACGGCTGGCGACGCGACGGCTGGCGACGATATGACGAGTGTGATCGACTCATTTGTTCCCAACAGTTTTGGCGAAGTGTTTAGGCGAAGAATTTAAGCAAAGTGTTTAGCTGGACAGCGTCAATTTGAATCAGCCGCTGGGCGTTAGCCGCGGTTTCTTTAGCACCGCATCGACCGCAGCGTTACCTCGGTAAGCCGAGTACGCCTACGGCTGACTGTTAAACGATAGGGCCTATCAGCCGCTGGGCGTTAGCCCCGGTTTTTTCAGCGAAAACCGTGGCTAACGCCAGTACGGCTAATTTCTAAGAAATAGCAGTGAATTACTTGATGGCTGAAGCCAGTCGAGTTTCGGAGCGTTGCGCATCATAGGATTTGGCGCGGCGAGCCGCTTCGCGTTCCTCGCGAGCCGCGATTGCCTCGGCGCGATCCTTCTGGGCAGACTTGCGCATCTCCGAACTGGCTTGATCCATTTGCTTGCGCATGGATTTAGTCTGCGCCATCTGGGTACGAACCATCATCGCTTGGGCTTGGACTTGCATGGCTGCATATTGTTTGAGGTTTCGGTTGTATTGCTCGGCGGTTGCCGCTTGCGATGCGAACTGATTGTACGCGTTTGGAGAGAAGCCAGTTTGGTTGTAGCCGTTGTTCATGCCCATTTGGTTATAGCCCATCGGTCCAAAAGGCGTTTGCATGTAGGACCCCTGAGTGTTGGCCATATTGCTGGTGCCCGGGCTCTGGCCTCCGCCGCGTTGGCATTGCGCCGCGGCGATTGGCATC
>JADLDX010000546.1 GCA_020846515.1 Pirellulaceae bacterium | reverse complement strand
GGTGGCACCATCTGCGGAAAGCGCTTTAGTGCCTCAGGAAAAGGCAGACCATCGGGCACGCTGCGCACACCGCGCACCGGCGCGCCGGGTACGTTTTGCGATGCGAGTGCTTCGGGGTGATGTGTAAAAATACCGGGTCGCATGTGATGCAAGGAATTGGTGCCCACCCAATTACCTTGTTGATCGGTATAGAACATATCGCCCGCCGCATTGGCTCCCAAGCCGCTGGGCGAACGCATCCCGGCACAGACAGGTATCAGTTCTCCGCTGGAGTTGACTTTCATGCCCCAGCCGCGCCAACGACCTTGATCGACCTTCAACGTCGGCTCACGCAAGGCCCGTTTTAGTTGATCACCCTTGAGTCCTAAACCGATATTCAGCGTCAACCAAAGATTGCCCTCGTCATCCACTTTGGGACCATAAGCGTACTCATGGTAATGCCCCGTCACGCCCCAGCCCTTGGCTACTGTCCGATACTCATCGGCCACCTGATCACCATCCGTGTCACGCATGGCCGTCAGTTCACTGCGCTGCGCCGTATAAAACTCGCCGTTGTGCCACAACAGTCCTAATGGCTCATGCAACGCACTAGCAAACTTTTGATAACTCACGTTGTTTGGTGGATCATCGTACACACCACTCAACAGCCAAACTTCCCCCTTGCGAATGGCCACGCCCAACCGGCCATCCTCCAGTGCCGCCAGACCACTTACCTCCAGCACCAAGCCATCCGGTGCGGCTTTCCAAATCGCCGAACGGGAATCCGTCTGCGCTTTAGGCGCCGAGATCGAGAGAATGCGGTAGTAATCGGACTCATCGGCCACTGCTCGCTCGGCCCACACACATGGTCCAAGCAGGCATGGTCCAACCAGGCATAGCATCCAAGCAACAAACAGATGTCTCATCTTTGATTCTCTTGTGGTTAGTTGGACGTGCGCGCCCATTTGTATTCCACGCTCCAGTTGGTTTCGGCCGCATTAGGGATCGGCACGATGACTTGCGATTGACCACCAGCATTACGACTAAACGCCGTGGCGGCCAACTGCGCAGGCAAGGTCACAGTCAATCCAGATGCGTAGATCCAACTATTGCCTTGACGCTGCAATGGCTTGCCACTGCCCACGGCTCGATACCACAGTTGTCTGCCTGGTGACTGAACACCCTTGGCCTGACGCACGATCGACAATTCTCGGATCATGACATTCTGCTTGGGATCGCCGCCAGGTTTAGGCAGCAGACGATCTTCAATGCGATAGTCACCGACTTGAACTTGAAACTCAGGTACCCCCGCCTTGTCCAGGCGATAACCTAAAAACTTGGCTTGGGTTGCGTCCAGGGCACCGGGGGCGTTGAGAACCATCTCGGGCCAGGGTGCGTTTTTGTTAATGAGCCATGCAAAGTCGGGACCGGTCGGCAGGGGAATCCGATTCGTGGTCAGCGGCATGGCGGAGGGTGCAAAGCGATCATTCCAAGTACCTTGCGCATCCAAAAATCGATCACCCCACAATTCAGCCAGTCGCACCGATTCGGAATCAAACGCGTAGTGCACATGCTCGGGAAACCCGACTGCGATCGCATGAGTACCAGCCAATTGCATGAAGGTCCGCAACACAACCGGCCGATCCTTGGGAACCAATTCAAAGTTCTGTCGGCGAACCTGCTCGATCTTCTCAGGCAATGGTTGCCGCGCGATGTCTTCCAGATAAGCCCACACCGCCTCGATCTGGTCTTCAACTTGACCATTCAGAATATCTTGATTGACACTGCCCTCAGCAAAAAATGTCGGCATACGGGTGCGAGGTTTCAAAGCCGCCGGATTGAGCAGAAAATCATGAAACCACTCGCGCCGAATGCGATTTCCGATTCGACCCACATCAACGCCTACCACGCTGGGCAGCGATTCGCCGCGGATGGGATGGCATTGCACGCAACCAAGATCGAAGATCATGCGTCCCGCTGCGGCCAACTCCTGTTTAACGTTGGTCGTTGGTGGCTTACCTTGAGACGGCTTACCTTGAGTTGGCGGAACAGCATCGGCCGCAGCCAGCAGAGGTACCAGTGGCTCCACTTCGCTGGCCGGGTACTTGGGCATACGAATTTGAAGATGCGGACGAACATCACCATTGCCTTGCAATACAGCCTTTAGCCAGTTCGTCGTCAACTTGCGACCAACACCATGGAGCGGTGGCGGCAATCGCCCTTCGTCCCCCAAATCAACTTGCCCCATGGTTTCAAAGAACCGGTCGCGGCCGCGCGCTACTCCACCGCGACTATCGCGTTGATGGCAGGCATAACAGTTTAATTGCAGCAATGTTAAATTGACCTGTTCGCTCGCATCGGGCTTGACCGCAGTGGAGTTGGCCGACTTGGTAACGGCCAGCTTCGATAAGGCCGTCGATAAAGTCTGGCTCTGCAATTCATCCAGACCATAATGCGGCAGGCCAACTTGCGCGGTGGCCGATAGGCAACTGCGACTGGCGTTAACATCCAATGAGTTCAATGGTTTGGCGGGCAACCGCGGTTTGGCACCCACCGCCGAGTGGCAACTGGCACAACCAAGTTCACCAAACAGTCGTTGTCCTTCCGCGCGTAGTTTCACTTGCACGGGTTGTTTCCAAGCGGCAGGGCTCAGTGCCCCGGATGGTGCCATCAAATAAGCCGCGATGTCGGCCGCGTCGGCAGTCCGCAGTTTGAGCGAAGGCATGCGTCCAGCCGGCCGCACTTGAGCCGGATCGAACAGAAACATGGCCAAACCTTGACGCGTATATTTATCGCGCAGGTTGGGCAGTGGAACCGACGGGATCGTGCGCGCGGCATGCGTCAACCCCAACTTGGCAATCTGTTCAGGTTCCAATTCCTCCAACATTTGATCGAGCGCTGTGTTGGGCGGCGCGCCGCCTTGATAATCCGCCGCTGGTTCATGACACGTCACACAACCAACTTGATGCATCAACCTTTTACCATTTTCCGCCTGACCTTTATTCCAAAACTCATGCGGCACTGGATTGAGTCCCGTGGCTTTCAGTTCGGGTAGGGCTGTTTGTTGGCTAGTCAGATAGGCCACCAATGCGGCCACAGTACGTTGCTTGGTGGGCGCATCCAGGCCGGCCAGCACATCGGGCATCGTCGTACCCGGTTTGGTATGACTGGGATTTTCAAGATAGGCCGTCATCCATGCCGCCTGCAACCGCCGCCCGGCCGAATCCAGTCGGGGCCCCGACTTAGGTTCCAGTCCAGCCACGGTCGTCGCATGGCAGGCCGTGCAACTGAGCTCTGAAATCAACAACTTCCCAGCCTCAAGCGGTTCCAGATCCGAGTGCCTGGCAAATCGTTCAAAACCAATGACCATGGGGGCCAGCGGGTTTAGGGGCGCCGCCGGATCAGCCGCCCGCGCCGGGGATGCACCCCAGCAGACCACGATGAGCAAGCCCAGAGCCAACCAAATAAAACGCCGTACGGAACGGTCATCCGCTTGAGGAGATTGTGTACACATGTCGCATCTTGCTGGGTAGGGGGAGTTGTATGCCGAGCATTATAAGCACATCGACGTGGTCGCTAAGCACGTCGACCCCTCCGATTCGGAATTAAGGCTGCTGGCAAAACAAAAAAGTCGCCAGCACGCATTTGTGCTTACCCTAAAAACACCTGTTTGACTTCTAGCTTTTTGTTCAGAACCAGAATGTTCGCCAGCTTGCCACGTTCGAGTGAACCCAACCGATCGGCCAGGCCAACGCGTCGCGCAGGTGTCAGGCTGGCCATACGAATCACTTCGGGCAAGCTAGCACTGGTGGCACGTTTCATCGTCCGTACCATGTGATCCATACCCTTGACCGAACTGGCCAGGCTCTGTCCTCCAGGCGCCCAACCAACCTGTCCATCGCTATGGAACCAGGTACCATCGCTGACGTGGCCGAATCGATAATCGCCCGGCGGCATATCCAGCGCGCGATTGCAATCGGTCACCAGGCACAATCGGTCAGGACCCAGCATGCGATACGCGAACTCAAGCAATTCGGGACTCAGGTGACAGCCATCGGCAATCACCTCCGTACTCATCTCTTGATTCATCAAGACGAACTCGGCCATGCTGGCTTGCATTGGCACGCCCAAACGCTGACGCAGTCCGGGCACCGAGCTCATAGCGCACCAGAAGTGATCAACATGCCGCATACCAGCCTGAAAGGCACGCTGCATCTCATGCCAACTGGCGTTGCTATGTCCGCATGTAATAAAGCAACCGGCTTTCGAGGCGGCTCGATAAAACGCATCGGCACCTGGTAGCTCAGCCGCGCAGGTGGCGATCGACACAATGCCCGATGCCAGGTAACGTTTGGTTTCAGCTGCTGTGGGTGATCTCCGTCCGGCCTCGGAGTGACAACCAACTTTATCGGGCGCAAAGTAGGGACCATACAGGTGTACGCCCGCGATAGTGGAGGCTTGATCCGCTTGCACTTCTCGACAAGCGGCCAACATCTGCATGATCTGGTCGACGGAACCAGTCGTGGTGGTCGGAAAGATCGGCGTGGTTCCATGCTTTAAATGCGAACGACCGACCGTGCGGCTGGCGTCGGCGGTGCCATCCATAAAGTCTGCGCCTCCACCACCATGAATATGCAAGTCGACATATCCCGGAGCGATGTAACCGCCCCGCGCATCAATAACCTCGGCCTGCTTGGGCGGCGTGCCATGTGGCTTGATCGCGGTGATGATACCATCGCGACTAACCAATATCGCATCCTCGATCAATCGATCCGGCGCGATCAGCGTACCATTGATGAAGGCCAAATGTCGTGTCATCACTTGATGCGACGTTGTGCTAATTGATCAAGCGTGACAAGTTCCGCGCGATCGCCGGCCTTGTGGACGACATCCAGGATCATGTCGATCGTCTTGAACTCTGGATCGACGACACCCAAGCAGGATGGGTGAGCCAGAAAATCAAAGGCGGCTCGATGCTCAATGCACCACTCGATCGATTCACGAACCACATCCACGAACCACTCAACCTTCCATCGCCCGGTGCGGAACGCACCGATGTCGCTTATGGGACTCATGGGCAATTCGATCAGGCCATCGGCATATCGCAAGGGCTGGGCCGCGGCCTGCGCGGCGATGATGCCGTCGATGACTTTTCGATCAGGTCGCTGGCCAGGTTCGGTATTCGGATGCGGCGGGTAGAGACTGCTGACCCATGTATAACCTTGACTGAGCAGGTCAGCCCGCACGGCCGGTTGATCGTGCAGACCGTTGGCGAAACCACCGGGCGTGCGAAATCCAGCCGGGCGTTCTATGGCCAAACGCTGCTGCATGGCCGAGGTGCACAAGCGAATATTCTGTCGGATGACATCGGCCGGCGCGTGACCACTGGCTAACCAGGGCGCACGCGAGAAACGAAACTGCACATCCTCTAATCGCGACGCGGTCACGTTGACGTGATCGTAGGTGTGATTGCCCAAGGGATGCCCGGCGGCGTGCAGCTCTTTCAGCCAATCCACATTGGCTTGTTCCAGCACGCGTCCCACCACAAAGAAATGAATGCGTCCGCCACGCGCCGCCACACGTTTGGCGGCGGCGAGTGAATATTGTTTAGCGGCTTCGTCGAGATTGCCTTTCTCGTAGTCCCAATGCGTCGCTTCCCAAGCCGGAAAATTGCGACTCATCTCTAAATCCAACGAGATGGCTATTTGAGCTTTTTCAGGAGCTTGAGCCGCATTCTGGCTCGCATCCTGAGCCGATGCTTGAAGCATCAAGGAACCGCCAGCTATTCCACCCGCTATTCCGCCTGCTAGAGTACTGGCCAAACTACCGGCCAGCAAAGAACTGTACGATAAAAAATCGCGGCGTGAACCCAATCGATCTTGGAGTGTGTTATTGATCATCGCGCGGCCTTGTCTAGCTTGACCCATGAGACTTGAGTTACCAATTGATTGAGTGCCGCGTACGAGATGGCTGCGTTCACAGCAAACCGCGGTGATGTGTTGGATGGAAAGGTTGCCAGCGAGGCATCGGCGACCAAGAACACGTTAAAGTCTTTCGACAAGTTTTCGTAACCAGCTGTGGTGCGACAGAAACACATATCGGTAGCGTAACCGGTCAGCAATACATGCCGAATGTCGTTGGCCTTCAAGAACGCCTTTAATGGTTCATAACCTTCCGCATCAAAGATCACCACATCGCTGGGCGCGACATCGACGTCGGTGGTTACAGGAATGGGCAGTTTCCAAAAGCCAGCGTTGTTATAGCGATCGCCGGCATCTAAGCCTGGAAACTGTTTGAAGTACTCGATGACCGGTGTGTTCTTAGATAGCTGCAATGTGTCCGGTAAGGGTTGACCTTTATAGGTGAATTCGCGCAGTACTTTGTCGAGCTCTTTGGCGCCTTCAGCGCGTTCGATTGCCGTAGGCGTGTGCTGGAAGGAGCGATACATTTTTCGACGAATAGGGTCGCAACTTCCCGGCAGACTGTAGAGCACCAATCCAGACGCCGCGCGCAGACTGTTGATAAAGGGCTTGACGATCGTGCGCGTATGCTCTGCCGCCAGGTGATTCTTTTCCTTGGTACAAAAATCAGCCACACCGGCCGGTTCGGGAGTATCCCAACCTTGTCCATCATCGATGCCCCAAGGATGCACCATGATGACTGCTGTGTGCGCGGCCTGTAGATGATTGGGCATTTCGATAATGCCGCGAGCGTTGTAGGAAAATCGCCAGGCTCGGACATGCAAATCAGCCTGCGGTTCATCGACGATGGCCGGCGCTTCGAAGTGGGCCTGTTCGATAATTGGCTCGAAGAACTTCGGATGATCAGCCAACAGGGGCTTAGGGTTCTCGATGCGCACCAGGCGATTGGAGTAGCTGCGTGTTCCCGCTTCTTGCGCCACAACCGGCAGGCTACCCAATCCGAAGCAGATCCCCAGTCCCAGTTGCCAAAGCAGCCAGTATCGCGCTTTCCAACCATTTTCAGCGAAACGCATAATGCACTCTCTATTAACAACCAAGAACTAAGAACTAGGAACCAAGAACTCTCACTGTGCCAGATACGCGAACAAATCTCGTAACTCTTGCGGAGTGAGTTGGCGAATTAGATCGTCGGGCATGAGGGACACGGGTGAGTCGCGGACTTCGGCGATTTCATCGGCGGCGACGGTGAGCGTTTCATTTTTGGCAGTCAGCAGATTCAACTGGCCGCCGGTCTGTGCTTTGGCAATGCCGGTGAGAATGCGATCGTCGACGGTGCGCACGATGACACTCAAGTATTCCTTGCGTATAACACTGCTGGGATCGACCAGGCTGACCAGCAAAAAGTCGCGATCGGCGCGATTGGCGCTCGTCAGATCGGGCCCGACGACGCCGCCTTCGTTATGCAGTCGGTGGCAGACGATGCAATGCTTCTTGAACACCGCCTGACCAGCTTGGGCATCGCCCGCCGCGGCGCGGAGGTCATTGTTCAGTCGGCGAACTTCGGCCAATTTTACTTCGGGCGTGGTACTTTCGAGTTTCCCCCAAAGCTTGATGACCAGTTTATCGATTTGAGGATCGTCCAGCACAGCTAGCTGCCGCACTTGCTCAAGCGTTGTCGATTCTTTTTGTAACTCACCTC
>JADLDX010000545.1 GCA_020846515.1 Pirellulaceae bacterium | reverse complement strand
GATTGTCGCGGTGGTAGTATCTCCATCATGTACCCGGTCTGCCGCGGCTGCTTTACATCTTCTACCGGCTGGCATCTTCCGTGGTCTTGCCACCCAGTACCGAAGTCGGTCGCAACGTCATTCGCGGTTATTCGGGGCTCGGCATCGTGATTCACAAGCGGGCGCGCATTGGCGACAACGTGGTCAACAGCCCAAACGTCACCATCGGCGGGCGCGCGGGCTTGCACGAGGTGCCGGTGATCGGCGATAACGTTTTGATCGGCGCAGGCGCATGCATTCTGGGCAATGTGACCATTGGTCAAGGCGCAAAAATCGGCGCCAATGCAGTTGTCTTGCGTGATGTGCCTGCGGGTTGCACAGCAGTCGGCAACCCGGCTCGGGTGACGGGCCGACGCAGTGCCGTCGCTTGACACCACATCACATTTCGCCCAATCAATGCATATCTGGTTTGACCTTTCCAACTCCCCGCACATCAATATGTTCGGTGCGATGATCCGCGACCTCGGACGGGAACATGAGGTAGTCATCACCTGCAGGCCACTGGCAAATACCGTCGACCTCCTTGACTTGCATCGATTCGAGTACACCGTGGTGGGCGTCCACTACGGCGGCAAACTCCAGGCCAAGTTGCTTGGGTATCCGGTGCGGGTGATGCAATTGCGGAATTTTCTGGCGAAGAAGAAGGTTGACGTTGCTATTTCACAAAGCTCTTTTCATTCGCCGGTCGTAGCCAAGATGCTGGGTGTGCGCAGTATCTACATGAATGACAACGAGCATGCGATGGGCAATATTCCATCGTTTTTGTGTGCTGACAAGATCATGGTACCGGAGTTCCTGGCCATGGCGAAGTTGCAAAGGCAGTGGGCCAATCCACGCAAAGTTCAGCACTATCCGGGCGTCAAGGAAGGTATTTACTTGTGGGACCTCGCTGACCGTCTGGCGCAAGCCGCCCCAGCGCGCGATAGATCGCACGAGAGTCGGCGCGTCGTCTATATCCGTCCCGAACCCTGGACGGCCCAGTATTACAAGGGCAGCAGAAACTTCATGGATGAGTTGCTTCTCGGCATGCAGGATAGAGTCGACATTGTTCTGCTGCCTCGCGGAAAAGACCAAGCGGTGCACTACCAACAGCCCAAGTTTCATGGAATTCGCGTGGTGACAACTGCTATCGACATTGCAGATATTGCGCCAGACTGTGACCTGTTCATTGGGGCCGGTGGCACCATGACGCGGGAAATGGCTGTGCTCGGCATCCCGACTATCTCGGTCTACCAGGATGCGTTGCTCGATGTCGACCGCTATCTGATGGAAATTGGCGCATTCCAGCACATGCCCTCCTTGACGGCCTCCCAAGCATTGCACTTCCTGAAAAGCACATCGCAACAGCCAGCGAATCGCGCATTGCTGAAAAAGGGCAAGGAAGCTTACGAGTTGGTCAAAACAGAAATTTTGAAGGGTTGAGTATCCAAAGGGGGAAGATGGTGATACGAATAGCAGTCGTGGGTTTGGGCAAGATGGGTTTGTCCCACCACGCAATGATCAATGTGCACCCGCGCGTCAAACTCGCAGCGGTTTGTGATGCCACCGGATATGTACTGGATGTTCTGAACAAGTACACCGGTGTTCGCACATTTACCGACTTTGACGCCATGTTGAACGAGGTGGAGCTTGACGCGGTCATCATTGCGACGCCGTCAAGCATGCATTCCCGAATGGTCAACGCCGCGCTGACCAAAGGCCTGCATGTGTTCTGCGAGAAGCCGTTTTGTCTGGATACCAAAGACGGTGAAACCGCAACCCGGCTCGCAAATGAGAAGAATCTGGTCAACCAGGTTGGCTATCACTACCGTTTTGTTGGCGCGTTCCAGGAGGTCAAGCGCCTGCTCGAAGCCAAAGCCATCGGTGAGGTGACCCATGTCTTGGCTGAGGCCTATGGTCCAGTGGTGCTGAAGCCCAAAGGCTCGTCTTGGCGCACGCAACGCGCTGAAGGTGGGGGTTGCCTGTATGACTACGCGGCACATCCCCTGAATCTGGTGAATTGGTATTTTGGTGCACCACTCGGCGTAGGCGGTACGGTGTTGAACAAGATTTTCAGCAAAGACACGGATGACGAGGTCTTCGGCTCGCTGTACTACGCGGACGGCAAAAGCGCGCAGATATCGGTGAACTGGAGCGATGAGTCGTTCCGCAAGATGAGCACCAAGTTGTCCATCTGGGGCACCGCGGGGCGCATCACTGCCGACCGGCAGGAGTGCCAGGTCTATCTGCGAGATACGGACGTGTTGCCGGCTGGCTACCATGTCGGCTGGAACAGCCGTTACACGACGGACATGACGGCTCCCGTGTGGTTCTATTTACGAGGGGAGGAGTACTCGGCGCAATTGGACTACTTCGTCACCTGCATAGAGCAGCGGCGCGCACATGACAATGTGAACTCGTTTGCCAGCGCGCTGGAAACGGACAAAGTCATCGCAATGATGATCGCCGACGCGCAAAAGGGCGCCTCCACAAAGTCCAGCGATGCACCAGTTGATCAGCCGAGAAAAAAGCGCGGGCTCTTCGCTTCGTTGCGGTGATTCTGGCAAAAGCAAATACAGAAAATTGTTTGGAGTGACGGATGGATCGATTGTTGTTCGGTGACAACCAGTTCTTTGGTGTCAATCACATGTCGGAAGAAAAGGCCCGGGCGCAGGCCATGCGGTTCCAAGACATCAAGGCCGTGATTGACGTGTTGGACACCGCCATGGACGAAGGCGTCAATGCGTTCATGTGTACGACACATGATCGAATTGCCCAGGTGTGCGATCACATGCGCGCCGACGCTGCGCGCTACGGAAATTTTGCCTTCATGCCGTGCATGCCGTATGCGCACAAATATGCGAATGCGGTCACAGATGACGGAATTCTTGGCGCCCTGAAGCGATTCACTCCGGACGAAGGATTTCTGAATGCGGCGCTGCGAGGTGGCGTTTCGCTTGCCCGAAAAGACATCGAAGGTATCACCACGCTGCTGATTGACGCCGAGATGAAGATGTTTGCCGGCTTGAAGACGCCCGTCATCTTTCTGCAGAATGTGGTGCTTGACTTGCTTCTGGGTTTGGGTTTCAAGGAGGCATTTCGGATATTTGCAGACCACGTCAAAAGTCGTTACAACGCTGAGCCTGGGTTCATCACAATGAATCTGCCCCGGCTGCTGGACGTACTTGACGAGTTGGGTATCGAGAACCCCATCGTGTGCAGCAACATCAATAAAATCGGCTTTCGCATGAGTGGAGGTTTTGAAGCCTATGCTGCCGCGCTGAAGGAACGCCGGTTCAGAGCCATCGCCATGTCGGTTTTTGCATCCGGCGCGATCCCGCCCCAAGAGGCCATTGAGTGGATCTGCCGGCAACCCAACGTTGCCTCGATTGTCTTTGGTGCGTCAAGTCGGGCGAACATCAAGAACACCAAGGAGCTGGTGGATCGCTACTGGCCCAGCGCACACCCTCTTGAATTAACACCCGCCCCCGCAGGCGAGTTGGGACAGTAGTCCTGTCGATCGGCAATGCCATCGTTGTCACTATCGTTCAATGATGTGTCGCGCGTGTAAATGGGTCGGCCAGTGAAGGCCGCGAGCGGTGCCGGCCATGTGACTGGGCTGTCGTCATCAAAGTAAACAAATGAACCACACAGCGACTGCGCCACGCCAAGAGAGCTGCAATCAATCAAAACACTCGTCCGGTTGCGATTAAGCAGCACCCTGGTTTGCAAGGTCACTTGCGCAGGAGCCAATTCAACCATCTCAAGTTTGGCGACGCTGAGGTTGCGGCCCGGCAAATTGCTCTCAAAGTTGATGCCGGCACCGCGTTCCTGTGTGACCGGATCGCCGGCGATGACAGTCTTGGTTGCTTGAAAAGCAAATGAGTACCGCCGCCAGGATGTAGAACCCGCGAATGACTCAGCCACTGGAATCAGCGGCTCTTTGCCGGCCGTGCCGCCACCACCGCGCCGGACCATCACATTGATGGATTGGTCGTTGCTCCCAGTCTTAGCGTCGAAGCTGACCCGATACCAGCGACCCGCAACGATCGAGACCGCTGGCGAGCCCAGCATGCTGTTCGTTGAACCTGAAAACAGGGTCAAACATGGTCCGACAGTGCAAGTATTAAGTTGAATACTTGCCAAAGGCGGCGTTGCATTCCACCAGATCCAACCTTGATAAGAGTTGGCAAAATCAGTGTTGGGAATCAAATTGTCGGAGCCGACCAGGAAGGATGCATATCCAACCGGTTGCGTTGCTCTGGCGTTCGTCTCGCGTCCGGCAGCGGCCCACTCGTTTACCGTATAACTGTTGGAGCCAGTGGGCAAAACCTCGCCAACGACCCGAGGCGAAAGCAATGCAGAATAGTGATTGGAATTGAAGGTAGCGAAATCAGCGGTATCACCGATTTTGGAAATCAAATAGACTGCGGGGCCACTGGCCGAGGACACCAAGGTGTTTCCATAAATGGCATTGCCGAAAATATCTCCAGCACCCCGGATTTTCTGTGCGTCTTCATGGGCCCAAATCTGCAGTTGTCTGTTTCCTGCCAGAATATTGTTGGACACAGTTGCACCACGCGCATTGTGTAATCCGATACCATAGCCTGCACCTGTGACGGTATTGCCAGCCACCACGCTGCCGTCGTTGTGGTCATCCAAGTAGATTCCAATTGTGAGCGGCAACTGCGTTGCGGGTACACCCGCAATATTTCCTTGCAGCGACTCGATAAGATTTCCGACAATCGTCGCATTGTCGCCGGTCGCATTGGCGTAAATGCCACCGCAATCGTTCAAAGTCAAACACGTTCGGGTAACGAAATTCGCGCTTGCAGTGGATTGTGGACCTAAGTAGATCCCAAGATTCGATGAGCCAGCGATGGTGTTCCCAGTAATCGAACTCGCCGCGCCGACCGAATGCACAGCTGCCACCGCAGGACGGGGTAACCAACGCCAACCGTCTGAGCGCGCCGAAGTGCCAGAGTCAATCACCGCGCTGTCAGACAATTGGAAGCCAGTTGTCAATGGCCCACGAACCGATATTGCGTCCAGTCCGGTCCTGGCAACGACGCTATCCCGCACTGCGCAAGTGATGCAGTTTTCCGCATCAATGCCTCGATCTGTAACGTCTGAAATGTTCAACCCTACGAGCGCGATCGCCTTGCCCCCAGAAAGCGCAACTCCTGTGTCGACACGGCTTACAGCAAGCCCCGACACATTGACATAACTTCGATTCCGCAGGTCTATGCCCATCGGAAGAGTGTTCACAGACACCCGCCCCCCGGGCGCAATACCGTCTGGCGGCCATAAATACAGGGTTGTGCTGGCGCTGTCATAAAACCATTCTCCCGGCGTGTCCAGCATCCATAGAGCACCAGTAAGGAAGTATCCATACCCAGGCAAGATGTCATATTCCGTCGGGCTAGCAAGCGTTAATCTTCGGCCGGCCACAATTGCAATTCCTCGCTCTTCAAGTGCCCAATCTTTTGTGCGAAGGGTGACGCGCAAGCTGGTATTCAGAGTCGCGCCAGTCGGCAGCGATAAAGCCGACGCGTCAAGCGTAGACCTGCCACCCATGTCTGTGATCGCCTGGTAAGGGGAGTCGGCAGTAGCGTTTTGGCCGAAATTCGGGTGATGGGCTCGCCGCGACTGCAAGCCATTGACGAAGACCGCACCTGAGCTGGTGGTCTCGGAAGGGATGTGCTGAACGAACGCCTCGCGCAAATGGACCTTGATGCGATTCGCAGGTATTTCGACATCCATACGCGCATTTGCCAGCGACAACCTAGACTGGAAAGTGTAATTGACCGACTGCCAGGAACCGCTCGCAGTGACCCATTGGTCGGGCGCGTACTGCTCATACGTTGGGCCGGCACGGCGAATGATGATCCGAACAACGCTCCCAGGTGGCGCGCGAAATTGAATTCCAGCGGTATAGCTTGTACCGCCGAATACTGAAAAAATATTGCTGCTCGCAGTACCCGTGCTGTTACCCGAAGTAAACGCCATGCACGCAGAAGCTTGCCCTGGGCATGCTGAGTCCAAGACCATTACGCTGTCGCCCGTTGGTGACCATGGCGACCAGCCAGTGTTGCCTTGCCCTGGTACGACCGGAGCGATGAGATTCGACGGCAGTTTCGTTTTGTAAATGGAACCGCTGTGCACGCTCCAACCGTGCTGTGGCACGCTGGTTGAGCCTTCGATTCTTGGCGCTGTCGCACATGAACCAGGCCCTGACAAAATGCTGATCGGAGCTTGCGCCGTCCCTGATGCGGAGACTGTCAGCGACTCGTT
>JADLDX010000544.1 GCA_020846515.1 Pirellulaceae bacterium | reverse complement strand
CGTGCTTTTCCAAGACGCGCCGATGGCTTCACCAAAGGTCTTGAGCATGCCATAGCTGGTGCGCTGGTTGTATTTGGAAGGGTTCTCAAAGTTGGGGCGTCGCGACGTGCGCCGCGATGGTTCCTGCACCAACCAATCATGACCTGTCGCTGAATCCGAAATGAGCGTCGAGTCGTCGAGGACCAATTCCAAGTCGGCGGAGCGGTTGAGTTGATCAGGCGATTCGGGCAGGTTCCTAGCCACCGTAGCAGCGGCCAGGCCAATGACACACAAGACCAACAGTTGATGAGGGACGCGCACGTTTCGAGTACCTTTCAGCAAAAGTGCGAGCCGTAACAAAACTGCAGGCTCGCCATCCAAACTTTGCTCCACCCTAGCGCGTCCCGTCGCTGGATTGGTCGCAGGCAACCATTGGCGTCATGCTATCCTCAGCGATGACGGTCGAACCCATTATAACCAGCACTCGATCCAAAAGTCGCGTGTAGCCTTCCGAAAGAGGGCTTATTCTTCTCAAGTGTTTTGGCGAATCGTTTGTCGAGCTGAGCCCTGGCTCTCAAGCCAATTTCACTGCTCGTCGACGCCCACACGAATAAAGAATCGCAGAATTTGATCACCGCGCTGGACTTCGGCCTTAACAGTATCGCCAGGCAAGGTCGCTCGAACGGCATTCTGCAGATCTTCGAACGTCGCAATTGGCTGGCCATCAAATTTGATGACAATATCGCCGACTTGCAACCCGGCTTGATAGGCGGGTCCCCGCACCTCCACATCACCCAGAACGGCACGCGCCTCCCCGTCCTTCATCCCCACGCCGATCTTCGGCTTGTAGCCAGGCAAAACGCCCCAGGCTTCACCTTTTTGCAGTTTCTTCCAATCGGCCGCGAACGTGTCAATCGGCACGTGCATGTTGTCACTAATGTCGGTACCGATCCGGGAATGAATGCCGATCAGTTCGCCTCGCAAATTGAAGAGTGGACCGCCACTATCGCCACCGATGAGCGCCACGTCGGTGATCAACGTATCGGTCATCACATTCAAAACACGACCCACGCGAATCACCGCGCCACGCCCGCTCTGCCAACCACCGGGATGCCCCGCGCCAATGACCCACTGGCCGGCTTTTAGCGGCGCGCTCTTGCCCAAGGTGGCAAAGGGCAAGACCTTTCCACGAGTGTCGACAATTTTCAGCAACCCCGCGTCCACATTGCGGTTCATGCCCAATACTTCGGCTCTCAGCTCGGTGCCATCGCTTAATACAACCGTGGCTGGGCGGCCCGGTTTGCCGCCCACGTGAGCGGCGGTCAAGACATAGTTATCGCTGATCAGCACTCCACTACCCTGCGCCGGGCCTTGCCGAACATTGACCGTGACCAGTTGCGTAGCCGCAGCCACTTTCGACTGCTGAGCTTCCAGGGCTTTCAGCTCCTTCAAGGACTGCGGAGGAACACCCGTGTATACATTCTGCAAAGCCCGATCGAGATCCACATAGGTCTGCCCATCGGTTTTTTCGACGGCTGTTTTTTCAAGGCTTGCTTTTTCAAGCGCTGAACTTTCAACCGGTTTGGCTGATCGCCTGACCTGGGGTGCCGACGGCGGCACTATTACTGGGCCAGCGCTAGGGGCAATCTCGATGCTGCCGCCCAATGGCAAGACCAATTCTTGAGCCAGGGCCATCGGCTGTAAAGGGTCGATAGAGACCACCCCACATATAACTGCTAGACAGCACTTGATCATGAAGACAAGGGTCATTCGCATAGCAGTCATCCAACTTAGCTAGCTTGGTTTACGATGGGAGCGCTGGCTGGCTTTCGAGCAACCAGCCCGCAGCTGCGTGGGCAGATCAGTCGATTATTCGTAAAACTGCGCCAAAATGAAACCCTTTGGCCCATCAATTTTTCGCCCACCGCCCCCCGGTGGGGCTGGCCGCTTGTGAAGGGTTACCGAATGTGCCGGTTGAAGGTACGATGAATCAGCTCTGGCCCGCCGCCAAAATCGGCGCAGCCCAAATTGTGCCCAGCCCGATCGGTCAATGAGAAGGAATCTGTGTGAGTTTACTCATCGTGGGCTGCGGTTATGTCGGCCAAAGGGTAGCGCAAGCCTGGTTAGCGACCGGTCAGCCGGTGGCGGCACTGACGCGCGGTGGTGATGCCACCGATCGTTTGGCTAGCATGGGCATACGGCCGATCGTGGGTGATTGGTTGGAACAACACGCCGCATGGCCATTAGAATTCCAACCTAAGAGCGTCTTGGTGGCTGTTCCGCATCGCCCGGACGAGCGCTACGGCGCCCAGACGCACGCGCTGGGTTTGGCAAACGTCGTAACGCGTCTGCCCAAGCTAGACCGCCTGGTCTACCTGAGTACGACGGGTGTTTATCATCAAAACCAAGGCGAATGGGTCGACGAAAGCTCGCCCACCGAACCCACCAGGCCAGGACCGGAGACGGCTGTCCGTGCCGAGTGCTGGCTGCGCGACAGACTGCCCACGGGCGCAGCTACGACGCTCCGATTGGCAGGCATCTACGGACCGGGACGCGTACCCTTGCTTGCCAAACTGCGCGAGCAAATACCGATACCGGTTGCGTCCGGTGCGCTGAATTTGATTCATGTCGACGACATCGTCACTGCCATCGCGAGACTGCTCCAAACGCCGCTCCAACCTCTGCCGCATCAGGCTGTGCCCAGTTCGTTGTACGTCTTGTCCGACGGCCAACCGGTCGAGCGTCGGCAGTTTTATCTCGATGCTGCCAGCATCTTTCACACGAAAATGCCGAACTTTGTCGAACCCGACGCCGATACCGCGCGAGCCGCGCGCAGCGAATCCAATAAACGAATTAATCCCGCTAAAATTCTGCGGGAACTACAGCTAGTACTCCAACACCCTAATCACGTCGCTGGCTTGACCGCCATCAAGGCCTGGGAAAGCGGTAGTTCGTAGCCACTGTCCCCAGACGGTGGTCTGCGTAGCCACTGTTGCCAGACGGTGGACTGGGTAGCCACCGTCACCAGACGGTGGTCTGGGCTGGAGGTGAAATCCACCGCTTGGCAGCGGTGGCTACCGTCCAATGAGAAAGATGTGATCAAGTGATTAAGGTCTGGCATGGTTAGGAATTGATCGCAGCCACCACCTTGAGCACTTGACCGATCGTGAACTAGAATTCCAGTCGCTCACCGAACCTGTTGTACTTGTAGGAACGCGAACTCGCTCATGTTGGAACGCAAGCCGGTTTTTCCTGGCGTTATCGAATTAAATCTTCAAGCCGGGCATGTCATCGGCTGCAATGTCTATTTGGTTTACGATAACGACGAATGGATCCTGATCGATATTGGGTATGAAGAATCGGTGGAAGAGATCATCGAACTCGTGCGAGAGCTCGACTTTCCCCTGTCTAAATGCAAGACGCTGATCGCCACGCACGCCGATGTGGATCATGGCCAAGGCTTGGCCCTGGCCAAGCAGATGCTCAAAACCACGGTATCAGCGCACCCCAAAGCGGCCAGCCTGCTAGCGGCCGGTGATCGACTGCGTACCTTCGCCGAAATCGAAGCTCAGAATATTCATTTGAGCATGCCACCGGTGGAATCGGAACACATCATCAACGAAGGCTCGATCATCGAGATCGGCAGTCTAAAGCTGGAAACCTGGTCTACCCCCGGTCATGCCGATAGCCAGTTGGCCTTTCGCCTGGGCAAGCTTCTGTTTAGCGGTGACAACATATACCGAGACGGCTGCGTAGGTGCGATCGATGCGCATCATGGCAGCGACATCCCTGCCTTTATCCGCTCGCTGGAACGCATTCGCCAAAGTGACGTCCAGTGGTTGTTGCCCAGCCATGGCCCCATATTCCGCAAGGACAATGCCATGCTGGACAAGACGATAGAGAGATTGCGCGGTTACTTGCACATGGCCGACTTCGGTACCTGTGCGATTGATTGGCCGTTGATGGATCAGTGGGAAGAGGAGATTGCCCAGGGCAAAATGCCCGGGTAACTGAGCGGCCGCTGGCCAATAGGCACGGATAGCCAATAGGCACGGGTTCGTTAATGATGAAAGCGTATCGAATTTCCTAAAGCGCGACCTGGAAATCGACGGCGGTCTGACCGAACTTGCGGCCCTTCATATCTTCGATCGTCAGACGCATTTGATAACGCCCAGGTTCGATCTTCTGAGGCATGTAGATGCGGTAGACAAAGAAGTAATCGCGACGCGGACGTTTGCACACATCGACCTCTTGAGGCAGCAGCACATCGGCCACACGCACGTTATTGGCGTCGACAATTTCGTAGTTGCCCTGCAATTTGGTTTCAAATCCATCTTTGACAGGCTCGGAAACAAAGTTGTCGATTTCGCAGTACAGCAGCAATTCTTGATTGGCGCGAAATTGAGTCGTGGGAAACTTGGTGATAGCCCCAAAACCATCCACGTTGCTACAAAAAGCCGCGTTCTTAATTTCCAGATTGCTGATGGCGGATAAGTGCGACATGCCTTCGCGATCGCTGTCTAGCACCAACGGCCAGCGGCGGGCCAACACTGGATTGCCATTGACGTCGATGGCATTGTAAAGCGATTGCATTTTATGCCGAAAGTATTCTTGCTCATGCGCTTGCAAACCATCGATGGGCTTGAGAGCTGGCTCGAGTTGACCGAGCAAGACGTGCAAGTTGCGCTGGGCAACTTGCAACCGCAGTTGCTCAGTAGGTGAATCGCTGGTTGATTTCTGCAACGTTTGATCGATCAGGCGCAGCGCTTCATGCAGGGCGTCATCATGAGTGCGCTCTGGCAAGGCAGACGGAGCATCAGATGGCGATGGTTGAACGCTGGCGGGTTGAACGCTGGCGGGTTGAACACTGGCGGGTTGAACACTGCTTGGACTGCGTGGGCCAGCTGAAGCGGGCGTCACATAACTCTCTTGACTCTCTTGTGGATTTTCGGAGTACTGGGGCAACTGCTTGGGTGATGGCTGGGCCTCGCGTTTGGAGGCGTTTGGCAGACTGGCCATGGGGTTGGCATCGCGAGCAGTACGCTGAATGGGCATAATGCGAACTTCGTCACCTGCTCCCGTGTCGACCGCCGGCGCATGCGCCACTTGTCGCGAGGTTCTCGTGGCTGCGGGCGGTTTCAGTTCCTGCGGGTGACGACGATTGGTCGGCGAACGAACGGCCGAGTTGGCTGCTTCAACTCCGTAGACACCATTGCTCAGCCCGTCATCGCCTAGCGAATCATCATCACCATGCTCAAACGCCACATCGTCATTTGGTTCATCTCCAAGCGGTTCATCGTAGCGTTCGTCGCTCAGGGAGAGACGAGCAGCGGCGGATGGCTTCTTTGGGTTCTGAGAGGCGGCTGTGGCTGTCTTGGCCATTCTATTGGGTAAGGATGATTTACCAGGCGAGGATAACGAGCCCGCCTCTGCTTCATCCTCATCCTCGTCAGAAAGGCGAAACACAGCTGCGCCCGATGTCTGTTCTGCGGAATCAGCGTATTGTTCTTCGTATTGCCGAGCCTTGGCGGCGGCCTGCTGACGATAGGTTTGCCATTGTTTTTTGATCAGACCGCGGAGAGCCGGATCAGCCTGCTCGAGGGCGGCCTCCCACTGAGCGTCTGCAACAGAATCATCGTATGCCTGGTCGTCTTGCGATTCTTCGGCCAGCGAAGGGTCGGCCCCTGGTCGACGATCGCGCTGGGCCATCGAGCTGGCGGCATAGGGATTGGCCCGCGAACCACTGGCGCGCGAGCTCTTCGAACGATTCGACAGTTGATCGTGCTGGTCTTCCTCGCCATCACTGAGCTGGCGATCACTGGGCTGGCGATCACTGGGCTGGCGATCACTGGGCCTTTGGTCATCCCGATCAGCAGACGAGTGATCTTGACTGCGCGAGGAAACCATCAGTTCGCGTAGACTGGGATCGTCTTTGCGCCAGGATCGCAGCGGTGATTGGCAACCAAAAATGGCCGCTGACAACAAGCCCAGTGTTGACCAGCCAGCCAGTGACAATATCAAGACAGCGCGGTTGCGTGGACCGTCAGACCCGTGATCGATGGTAGAGAGTGAACTTGTCATCGCGTGCATCCCTGCGCTCAAGTTGGCTAGTAGCCTGGCTTTTCGAAACACCGGCCGGCGTCCCACCGAGAGTGCCTGCTACTCAAGGGCGGGATCATAGGAGACGGCTGCGTTGAACGTCAAGTGAATTCACCTGGCGGTAACTAGCGATTTGGCGCAGGCTCGCCACACCGATCGAGAGCTTCGAAACGCCCGGGTGCCGTGCGACATGGAACGCACGAAAGTGAGTCGACGTCGGCGACGGCGGCCACATCGGATTGAAAACCTGAATCGATCAGGTTGCGTCCGCCTCTGGCCTGCCGCAGTTGATCGAGCAAGGCCTGTCGATCGGCCAACGACCGCCAGGCGGATCGAGCCAAAGCGGCGGAATCATTGGCTGTGGACCAATCGAGCCGATCGATAATCGCGCCGGCGGTCAGCACGTCTTCGCAGGCCACTTCGCCATCGGTGCCCGCACAAATCAACCATACATTTGGCTGGTCAACTTGTGGATGGAAAGTTGGGCTGGACGATGGGTGGGACGCCGAGCTGGCAAGTGGATTGGCAAGCTGGGGGGCAATTTGGTCGGCGAGCCACTGGCAGACCGCATGGCGATTGAGCAGTGACCCGAGGGCCAGGGCTTGAGCGGCTTGGGCTTTTTCCACGGCGACCGTGCCGTTGGTGGTGGAAAAGATCAGTTCTCTGCCTGCGACGATGTTTCGGTCGTATTCAGCCGGACTATTTCCCAGGTCAAATCCGTCGATACGTATGCAATCGCGTTCACCGCATAAAAGTGCCTTGAGTGGGGCTGGCGAGGCGGCGGCCAACTGACGCGCCTGCTGGATATCGCTGAGAACGGTGACGGCTCGCGCGTGATTGGCCAGTGCCACGCATGCGGTGGAAGTAAATCGGAGTGTGTCGATGACGACAGCCACAGCCGGCTTGGCCGCCCAATCGCTAGGAAGTAGTCGAGGCAGCAGCGCGACGGCGATTGCGGGTATCATAAGCAAGCGATCTGGCAACGGAGGAGCAATGGTAAAAGTTAGGGACTCGACTTAGGGCGTCAACTTTAGCAACTAAAAGGGAATCTCGCGTGGGATGAGACCCATTTGTTTAGCTCGGACGATGCGGTCTTTCCAGGTAGTTTAGGTAAGCTATCGAGCTTGTTGAACATTTTTTCCCCAATAGTGTCATTAGAGTTGGGGACGAAAGAAGTGAAAATGCGAAATTGGAAGCAGGTTTTCCGGTCAAATTCGCCTTGCGGCCCATGGCCAGACCGATACACTATTGCGTTTCCAATCGAAGTAACGAGGCCAGCGTAGCTCAGTTGGTAGAGCTACTGATTTGTAATCAGTCGGTCGGGGGTTCGAATCCCTTCGCTGGCTCCTGATGCATCGAGGATGGTGTTGACTAGGGAGGTTGCCCGAGTGGCTAAAGGGGACGGACTGTAAATCCGTTAGCATTGCTTTCGTAGGTTCGAATCCTACACCTCCCATTGGCGAACCTTTGCCGCACTGGCAAACTAAGGAAGGGAATTTTGGGGACAAGGAATCGTCCTGGTGTTGATTTGGAGATGCCAACCTGAGATACAGTCGCCACTGCTGACGGTGAACCCTGGCGGTTCAAAGTCGATCAGTGTGTGGGTATAACCTGCGGGTGTAGCTCAATGGTAGAGCAGCAGCCTTCCAAGCTGAATACGAGGGTTCGATTCCCTTCACCCGCTTTTGTCGATGCTGCTGTAGCTCAGTTGGTAGAGCACTTCCTTGGTAAGGAAGAGGTCATGGGTTCAAGTCCCATCAGCAGCTCTTGCTTCTGCCTAGGAGCAAGACATTACGGTAGGCTCACGACATTTCGGTAGGTCGAGGTTCGCTCGTTCGTCACGTTGTTTTCGTCCATGGTCCAAGCGTGAGCTGTAGGCTCACCAAGTAACTCAGTTTGTTAGGTGTAACGTACAATGGCTAAAGAGGTATTTGAGCGTAAGAAGCCGCACTGCAACGTCGGCACCATCGGTCACATTGACCACGGCAAGACCACTACAACGGGCGCCCTGCTGGCCGTTCAAGCCGCCAAGGGTATGGCCAAGGCGAAAGCCTATTCGGATATCGCCAAGGGTGGAACGGTGCGCGATGCGACCAAGACGGTGACGATTGCTGTTTCGCACGTTGAGTACGAGACCGCGAACCGTCACTACGCCCACATTGACTGCCCTGGTCACGCCGACTTTATTAAGAACATGATCACCGGTGCCGCTCAGATGGACGGCGCGATTCTGGTCGTTAGCGCTGCTGACGGTCCGATGCCTCAAACCAAGGAACACGTTCTGTTGGCACGTCAGGTAGACGTACCGGCTCTGGTCGTGTTTCTGAACAAGGTCGACTTGGTTGACGACGAGGAACTGCTGGAACTGGTTGAGCTCGAAATTCGAGAACTGCTCAACAAGTACGGCTTCCCCGGCGATGACATTCCGATCATTCGCGGCAACGCTTTGGCAGCTTACAACAGCCCAGCCGATCCAGCGGCTAGCAAGCCGATTTCGGATCTTCTGGATGCTGTCGACAGCTACATTCCTCAGCCAACCCGCGAAGAAGACAAGCCATTCTTGATGGCCATCGAAGACGTGTTCAGCATCGAAGGTCGCGGTACTGT
>JADLDX010000543.1 GCA_020846515.1 Pirellulaceae bacterium | reverse complement strand
CGCGGTGGTGGTCCGTATCGAATCCTGTACATCGCTGGCCGCACCAGTTGGGATTTTAAGTTCTTCAAGCGCGCGGTCGAAGAGGATCAGGAACTGCGATTGGCCAGCTTGATTCGTATCGCTAAGAAGGAAGCCAAGTTCAGCTTTCGCGATCGCAGTGTCAGCTCGACGAACCCCTTGTTCGCAGGCTTCGATGAAGACCCAGACGCCGCCGAAAAATATGATGAACCGATATTGCTACGCATTGGCGTTCGTGACGAAGAGGAGTTGAAAGGCGGCTTTCCAAAAACAGAAGCGGAGTTGTTTCAATTCGACGCCATCGTGCTGGACGACATTGAAGCCGCCTTTTTCACACAGGAACAAATGCTGCTCGTCCGTCAGTTTGTGTCGACACGTGGCGGTGGTTTGTTGATGATGGGGGGCAGTGAATCGTTTGAGCGTGGTGGCTACCGCGATACGCCCATCGGCGACCTGTTGCCTGTCTACCTGCGCACCAGTGCTGCTTTACCTGAAGCTGCCGGTCAGCCGGCCAATGAACCGGCCAGTGCCTTTGCGCCGGATGAATCAGAAGCGCCCAGCGTTGCTTATCGTTTGACGCGCGAAGGCAAATTAGAGCCCTGGATGCGGCTACGTGGCAGTGAAGTCGATGAAGCCAAACGCTTGAGTGAGATGCCCAGGTTCTTCACCTGGAATAAGGTCAAGGATGTCAAACCAGGCGCCTCGGTATTGGCGGTGATCAGCGGCGACGAGAACCAACCGGTCCCGGCCATGATTGCGCACAGTTTTGGCAGTGGTCGCGTAGGCGCATTGACCATTGGTGATATGTGGCGCTGGACCATGCGGCGGGCGACTGAAGAAAGCAATGACCTGGCGCAGTGTTGGCGGCAGATGGCGCGCTGGCTGACGGCCGATGTTCCGCGCCGAGTTGAAGTGGAGATCGTGCCGCCCATACGCACATCCGATCCGCACGCGATCAAAATTCGAGTGCACGATGAGAGTTTTTTACCGCAGGATAACGCGGCCTTTGAAGTTTCAGTTATGCCGCCCAATGGCAAGTTGGTACCGGTTGATGTCGCACCCGATCGCGAGCAGGCTGGACTTTATCTGGCCAACTTCTGGTCTCAACTGGACGGTCCCTATGTCGTTTCGGTCAAGGCCACCGGAGCCGATGGGGCTCCCATTAGCGAAGTCGAATCCGGTTGGACCGCGGAACCATCTGCGATGGAGTTTCGATCGCTGGTGCCCAACCTGGCCGAACTCACCTCGCTCGCCAAAGACAGCGGTGGCGAAGTGATCGATATCGATCAACTGGATACCTTCGTGGCATCACTACCGACTCGACAAGTCCCTATTACTGAGACACGCTTGGAACCGTTGTGGCATCGAACCAGTTGGCTGCTGCTGACCGTCATGTGCTTGTGTGCCGAATGGGACTCCGTCGCTGGCGCGGATTAGCCTAAGCAGGTGACGATGCGACTAAGATGCGACTAAATAGACATGTGGATGTTCAGCCTGGTATTGGTGAGTCATACAAATGAAGTTGATTAAATTTTGCCTGGCCGGCATCCTACTCTTGCTGGGCTCGACCAGCGCCCGCAGCCAGGACGCATCGTCCGTTTCGAAAGCCGCTACGCCCGCGCGATTGATTTTGGTGCTGGGTGCAGCTGGAACCGATGAATATCGACAGCAATTTCAGCAGGATGCTGATGCCTGGAGTTCGCTTGCCAAAACACGTGACTGGCAACTCGTCGCGATCAGCGAGAGCCAAACGGCCAGTGATCAGGCTAATCGTGATCAAGCTAAAGGGGATCAAGCTAAAGAAGATCAAGCTAAAGAAGATCAAGCTAGTCCTGATAAAACTCATCATGACCAGTTGAAGGGTGCGATCGAGACGGCGATTGCGGAGCAGTGTAGTCAGTTGTGGCTGGTACTGATCGGGCACGGAACATCGGAACGCGGGGTACACAAATTTAATCTAGTGGGACCGGATGTAAGCTCGCGAGAGCTAACCGACTGGCTTAAGCCATTGCAGCGGCCGCTGGTCTTTATCGATTGTTCATCAGCGAGTTCTCCGTTTTTACCCGAGATCAGTGGACCAAAGCGCGTGATCATTACCGCGACGCGCTCTGGTACAGAGAACAACTATTCGCGTTTCGGCAGCCAACTGGCCAGCAGTCTTCTGGACCCGACGACTGATATCGATCATGACGACGAGATAAGTTTGTTAGAAGCGTTTCTGTCCGCGTCGACGAAGACGGAGAAGATCTACCGTGAGCTTAGTCGTCTGGCGACTGAGCATGCATTGTTGGATGACAATGGTGACAAATTGGGAACGGGCGCAGAGTTCTTTCGCGGTGTTCGAGCGGTCAAGAGCGTTCAAGGTGGTAAGCAAGCCGACGGCTCGACGGCCGCTCGCATCATACTGAGCACACTGCCGGACGGTCCACAGCTCAGCGAATCCGCCATTGCCCGTCGCGCCGAAATCGAAGCTCAAATCGACGCCCTCCGCGCCACCCGCCCTACCCCGCCGACGCCCGAGTATTGGTCGCAATTAGAAGAATTGCTGCTGTCGCTGGCAAAGGTATATGCTCAGCCGCAAGCCACCGAAGGACTTTGAGGGGCATCCCACACTGGCAACGCTGTGAAGCATTTTAGAAGCGGAACGGCACAAGCCGTCCGGTATATCCCGGTAGTTATAGGAACCGGAGGGCTTGCGCCCAACCGCTACAAATTCCGGGTTTCACGAGCAAATATGCTTCACAGCGTTGCCAAGCCGGTCTGGCAATGATGCGGCAACTAAGGTCAGCCTCACGTCAGTCCAGCCCGGTAGGGCGAAAGATTCCAGCCGGCGGTGCCAACCGGTTGGCACTTGCTTTGTAGCGTAACGGCGCGAGCCGTACGGTAATTACCTTGAAATTCCGTTGAAGAACCGGACGGCTCGCGCCGTACCGCTAAAAAGCAGGTGCATGAGTCTATAATGGTCTCGACCAGTAGTAACCCGGGTTAATTTGGCCCACGTGCGGCAGCGGGCATGTTGCCTTCGTCACGCCTGAGCGAATCGCTCCGACCCTTGACACCTAACTGTTGCTGTGAACTATGCCGGATGAATCTGCGATCGAGAAACGCTTGACTGAGCTTGAATTTCAATTTGCCCATCAACAGCGATTGTACGAACAGCTCAATCAAGTTGTCGTGGAACATACGCAGCAAATTCTGCGGCTTGAACGTACCAATTTGCGGCTGGAGGATCAGATCAAGATCCTGCGCGAACAACGCAAAGAAGCGTTTGATCCCGGTTTGGAAAAGCCGCCGCATTATTAAGCGATCCACATGTCAGGCTTACGTTCCAGACCTACATACCAAGTCTACTGATCAGTGCGCTTCGTAAAGCTGCCAGAAGCGGTTGCGCCAAGACGGATTGGTGGATAGTGATGCCATGATTCAGGCAGGCGGCTTGGATCGCAGTACGCAGGGCTGGGTGGTGTTCGGCCAGCCCACCACTAAAGACGATGTGATTGGGGTGATCGTTCGAAGCGAACGCACGCTGGTGGACTTGAGCGATCTGCCATGCCAACGCTGAGACCTGCGGTTCCACTAATTGGAGTGCCGTCAGATATTGAGAACCATAAGCGTG
>JADLDX010000542.1 GCA_020846515.1 Pirellulaceae bacterium | reverse complement strand
TACGGATATGCTAGCCGACCAGAATCGTGGCCCCAAAGGTTCGCGCCGACACTTCAGTGCGCTGGGGCAGCGCAACGCGGCCGCGATGTGGTTCAGTGTCTTGCTGTCCCACTTGCAGCAACCGCGCCCCGCCCACGAAGCAGTGCTCGAGTCATTGGCTGACATGCACCTGCTCGCGCCGGCTTGGAGTTCACCCATCGTTTACCGTGAAAGCAGCGTTCTGTTGCAAATGGAGAAAGATGGCCCGATCGAATCGCGTCTAGCTTTTCCGGCTACCGAGATTCTCACCATCGCCAGCGCCGATGGCCAGAGCAAATTTGAGTTAGGGCGGGACTGCACGCTCAGCAGTGACAAGCTGAAGTTAATTTGGAACAGTCCAACGAAGATCGAACCCATAACTGCCTCGCAGATGTTTCCGCCTAAGGACGCTCCGAACAGCTATCGACATCGCGCGAGCAATCCAGAGCAAAACATGTTTTACGCTCCAGGTAAGTTCTTTCACGAGCATAACGTTGAGGTCACGTATCGCCGCAGTGATCGGACAAACCAAGCGAGTGAGTCTCTAAGTGCGACAAGTTCGGCTGAGCGTTCGCGAGGATTGTCCCAAACACTAGCTAAACTACGTGCAAAACAGAGTGTTCGGATAGGCGTCAGTGGCGACAGCATCTCGACCGGTTTGGATGCCTCGGGCACAACGCGTACGGTGCCGAATCAACCCGGCTATGCCGAGTTGGTAGCCGCGCAACTGACCCACAGCTATGGCAGTCCGATCCAGTTGGACAATCGCTCGGTCAGCGGCTGGAGCATCGCGCAAGGCGTTAAGGATCTTGACGCGCTATTGGTCGGCCAGCCAGATCTGTTGATCGTGGCTTATGGCATGAACGACGTTGGTCGTCGTGATCCACAGTGGTTTGCTGATCAAGCCAAGTTGCTTGAGGAGCAAGCCCGCCAGAAGCTACCCGCGGTTGAAATCATTTGGGTCGCGCCAATGCTTGGCCATCAAGAATGGGTACACACCCCGCGCGAGATGTTTGCCAAATACCGCGACGAACTGAGCCGGCGCGTTGGTCCACAAACCTGCCTGGCCGACTTGACCGAAGTTTGGAGCACGATGCTTCAACACAAACACGATTTCGATTTAACCGGTAATGGCCTGAATCACCCGAACGATTTTGGACATCGATTGTATGCCCAGTGCCTTTTGCAGTTGCTGATAGAAACTGAATAAGACACTGAATAGCCTAACGGAATCGCTCTGCAATCCCGTAATTACTTTACCAATCAAGTACTTGCTGCTGCGGATGTGGCTGGCCTGCGGCTGTTATGTCGTGCGCGTTGCAAGCTCGACTGGGTCATTTGCAACTGCGCTGAGGGAGGCCAGCGGTTCGTTCTCCTCCGGTTTACCGGTACGCTTGCCTCCTCTTAGAAACGAACGGTATCGCATTTGCAACACTCACGCTCCTCTGGTCGGCTAACCATGTGCTGTGCAAGCACTTTGAACTCGACCTGCATCACTGATCGACCGGCGGTCAGTTCGACAAACCTTTACGAGGAGAACGGCGATGAGCGTAGCAACACAAGGTACCGTGATCGGTACATTTGAATCACCAACCCAAGCGCAAGCGGCTGTGAACGAACTGCGTTCCCTGGGATTTACCGAGGCACAGATTGGTGTTGCCTCCAAGTCGTCCCAGTCGGTAACTGGTGCTCACACGACAGGCGAAGCCGAAGAAAATGCAGGTGAAGGCGCTGCCACTGGCGCTGCGGTTGGCCTGGGTGCGGGAGCCCTGTGGGGTTTGGGCATTCTGGCGGGTGTGCTACCTGCGATTGGACCTGTCATCGCTGGTGGTACCTTGGCGGCCATTGCAGCCAGCGCTGCGACAGGAGCCGCAGCTGGTGGTTTAACCGGCGCTTTGCTCGGAATGGGCGTGAGCGACGACGATGTCAAATATTATGACAGCGAGTTCTCAAATGGACGTACGATCGTGACCGTTGACGCTGGCACGCGTATCGGCGATGCGCAGCGCATCATGGCGCGACACGGCGCCCGCAATCGTACAGGCACCTGGTAGTCGGTTTGGTTCTCGAACATGAATCGGCGTGTGCGGGAGGTCGACGCTCCTGCGGAGACACGCTTGAAAATCTTCCGAATATCATTGCCGATCGGGTTCGCCTATCGCGAACCGGAAGATCGCGTCGGCCTTCCGGTTCGTGGCCTTAAATGTCGATGACTTGGGCACCGGAGAAAGTGGCCAGGGGTAGCACCATCACTTTGCCGTCGCCCATGCGTCCGCTGCAGGCTACTTCGGTTACGCGTCGAATAACTTCTTCGACGCGAAAGTCTTCGACCCACATTAGGATCTCTACCTTAGGGAGAAAGACGGACTCGAACTCGCCTGCGCGATATTCATCCAGATAATTCTTTTGGCGACCAAAGCCTTTCACTTCGCGGACCGCCAAGGCTTCTAGTGGCGCGAGCTTGAGATTCTCTAGCACTTTTTCTGCCAGATAGTGTCGAACGATTGCAATGACTTGTTTCATGAGCCGAATCGACGCACAATTTCCAGGCAGCTATCCAGATAGCCCACCCCAAACAGGTTTAGATGGTTCAAGAGGTGATAGAGTTTGTACAGCTCCGCGCGTTGCTGCCAACCGGCCGGCAACTCCCAAGTTGTATTGTAGGCATCAAAGAAGTCAGGGTGGAAGCCGCCGAATAGTAAGGGCATGGCCAACTCAGCTTCCCTTTCTCCATAATATACGGCCGGATCGATCACCACGGCGTAACCATCGGCACCGACCAGTAGATTTCCGTTCCACAGATCTCCATGCAGCAAACAGGGGCAAGCGTCGGTTGACGTCAGCCACTTATCCAGCCGCTGTACCACTCTACCTGCCAGGCGATAGAACTCGCCAGAGCCAAGCCCGCGCTGTCGGGCTAAACGCAATTGGTAATTCAATCGAAACTCCGCAAAAAACTCAACCCACGTTGGGCG
>JADLDX010000541.1 GCA_020846515.1 Pirellulaceae bacterium | reverse complement strand
ACTTGAGCCCGATGCGTTTTGAGAGCATCATATTGCCGGTGTAGACATAGCCCCAATAGCCACCACACTGATGCTTCATGAAGTCGCCGATACTGGCGTAGGTACCAATCAATTGCTCTTCTTCACCCATGCGTTGGCCATACTCCGGGTTGAAGATGATGACTCCAGGGGCTGGCGGAATACGCGTATTGGTAAAGTCACATACGGCGGTTTCGATGTACTGCGCCACGCCCGCCGCTTCGGCATTGTCACGCGTGATCTGGACCGTCTGGCGATTCATGTCGCTGGCAATGATCGTCAAATTGTCGGGCTCGATGATTTGTTCATGCAGTCGCTTTAGCTCAGCCCGATAGCGTCGCGGATCGTAGCCAAGTAAGTACATGAAGGCATAGCTGGAACGCAACAAACCCGGCCTGCGATTGGTGGCGGTTAGCGCGGCTTCGATGGCCAGTGTGCCTGAACCGCACATCGGATTGACCAGCGGCATTTGTCGATCCCAATGGCTGGCTCTTAACATGCCGGCGGCTAATGCTTCTACTAGCGGGGCTGGTCCAGGTTGTTTTCGATAACCGTGTTTCGATAAGGTCTCGCCGGAGGTATCCAAGAAGATCTCGGCCGTATCACCGCGCCAGAATAAATAGACCACGGCCCCGAGCAGTTCTGCGCCCGTGTCTGGTCGGCGACCGGTTTCACGCCGCATCCGATCGACAATCGCATCCTTGACTTTCACATTGGCGAACATGCCTGATCGAATCGATGGATGATGCACATTGCCGTGCACGGTGAAATAGCCGTCGGCCGGTAGCAGTTTTTCCCAAGCGATCGACAAGATGACTTCGTAGAGCTGCTCGGGATCGGCGCACTTGAAACTACGCAACGAGTACATCACCTGGCTGGCACACCGCAGGTTCATGTTCAAACGCATGCAGTCGTCCAGCGTGCCATAGGTGGCCACGGCCGTATGCAGCGACTCTTCGCTTTCCAAGCCCATCTCGGCCAATTCACTCGCCAAGAAAGGCGCCAGGCCGCGGTTACATGTGACTAGAATTTTGCTGGGTGTTGTAAAGGCCGTCATACGCTCGTGATGTCTTGCCAAGGATCCGGTGCTAAGCTCATTTCCCTGGCAAATAGCGGCTATGGTTGCCAATTCGCACTAGAAAGTCTCTTACTAGTATCGTGTATTTCCTGCTTTTTGCAAGCAACAGAAATGCCCCCCGTTTCAGGTTTACTCTCAAGACCGTTCACATTTAAGCGGTGCAGCGAAAGCTGCCCGGTGTTTCAACGAGAAAAGCCAGGCGGAACCGGACGGCTCGCGCCGATTCCGCTTTAAGTAGAGGAACCGGACGGCTCGCGCCGATTCCGCTTTAAGTAGATGGAATAGTGAACGGTATTGGGTTTACTCTTCTACCGTCGACATGACTTCGCGCGCCGAGGCAATCCAGCGGCCGATTTCTTCTCGTGTGGGCGGCGAACTGCTCCGCAGAATGCGTTCTGCTTCTTTGGTTTGGCAGAAATCTTCAATGGACTGGTATAACTCAGCGGCCGACGCATCGGCTAGCTCTCCCGTCCTGCGACAATCCACGGCTACCAGCAACTGAGCCTTGTAGCCACATAACGCAGGCACTTCACAGACCAACTGAGCTTGATCTTTCCAGTCTTCGATTAACTCAGGCTTGATCCACGTGGTGTCCAGCGCGGACGCCATCTCACTACTGTCCGCTTCTAAAAACTGCTCGATCGTCTCTATGCCAATTGCCGCAAACCGCTTGGCCGTTTTGGGGCCGATCGATGGCGCGTCGACCAACGCTGAATCGAAACTCAAGGATGGCGATGGCAATGTCGATGGTGATTCCAAGTTCTGTGGCGGTGCAGGCGCAGGTGATGGTGATGTGGCTTGTTCTCGAGATGGATATGTGCGTTCAGCCTGATCGATGAAGGGTCGCTCATTTGACGAGCGTGCTTCTTCCGTCGCTTCGAACTCCTCTTCACCCGCTGTCTCAGCAGACTGAGCAGCGACAGGCGTCTTTGCAGCGACAGGCGTCTCAGTGGCTCGGCGTTGGCTTTCTTTTGCTTGGCTGTCGATGCGGTTGGAGACAGTCGACAGGAGTTCGTCGGGCGCACTGCTACCAACCGCTCGTTTGGGGCGATCGTGTCTGTCAGGAATACTTGATGTGTCAAGTATTTGGCGGGTGTCCAACGCCTTGGCCTTCTGCACGACTTTAACTTCAGCCGGCAGATTATCGACCACAGCGCCTGTTTCCGTAAACTCGTCAAAGATGCGTTTCACCGCCTGACGCTCGGCCGCATCCGTGAATTTGCGGACGATAAACGCGCGCGGCACATCGATGCCAGCCACCAGGGTGGCCATGGTCAACGAGCAGTCGGGTACGGGCGTACGCAAATCAGTAGCTATGCGCGTCAGGATGCTTGCCCACCCTCCCAAGGCCAGATCGAACAGTTGCCCGAGAATTTGCCGAGCCTCTTTCGTCAAACCTCGCGGCGGATCGACCGTGCCCCGCGCCAAATTATAGATCTCAATCAAACGCGCATAATGGGTATGAGCGATCGTGGCACTGGCTGTTACGGCCTGGCTGATCCAGTCGCTGCCCGATGACAGCTTGAGTTGATGGGGCGCTTGATTGAATTGACACTGCGCATAAATCTCCTCGTACGCCTTGCAGATGCTCCATTCCATTGGCCGATGCACGACCGCTTCACGT
>JADLDX010000540.1 GCA_020846515.1 Pirellulaceae bacterium | reverse complement strand
TCCCGTTACGGCGCGACAAGCCGGTGACGACACGTTGATACCGCTGCCCGGTGGCGCTGATCCGAATGTACCGATCGAAGTTGGCTTGCGACTTGGCAAACCGGCGGAGTCCAAAGGTCAAGCCACGCTAGAGTTGCCAACCGTCTTCGCGCCAGTCCTGAAAACGCAGTGGAACCTCCAAGCGGACGAGAATCATGTGCTAGTGCCCGACGGCGGTTCCATCGCCTCCAGTATTCCAGAGGTATGGCCCAATGGATTTGAGTGGTTGGCTGGACGCGGACTGGTACATCTCATCACCATCGCTTGCTTGACATTCGTAGTTATCAGCGTGCGTTCGTTGCCGATCAGCGTAACCGCCTATGCGATCATCATGGTGGTGGCAGGTGGCGCGGGCTGGTATGCCTTCGAGCAGATCCAACCGGCTGCGCCGTTGCAAATCAGTGTGCCTGTACTAGCCTCGGGTGAGACGGTGAGCTTGCAAGTCAACAACCTACCGACTTGGCGCGCCTATGTTGCATGGCCAGGTGTCGCTCTCGGTCTAGTGGGCCTTGGCTTACTGGCGCTCGGTCTTCTAAGATTCGCTTACAGTCGGCTGTTGCGTTGGCTCGCCCTGGGCCTGATCGCGGCTGGCCTTCTTATGCAATACAATAGCGCCCCAGTATTCTTAGCGCTGGTGGCTCTCACGATCTTGCTATTCCAATTCGTTCCTTCGGTCATTCTCTGGAGCAAGAGCCTCCATCACAGCACGGAAAGTGGCATCGACACGCAGGGCCCACCACCGGCTGAGGCTGGTACAGGTTCGATAGCCACCACGCCCATCCTGATTTTCTTGATGGGCACTGGCTTGTTGGGCACAACCAACCCACTACAAGCTGCGGATGAAACTTCGCTCGCGGTGAAGACTGTTCAAACGAGTGCGACGGCACTTGAATCGATTCAGTCGGCTAGTTCCCTGATCCAAACATGGACGGTCTCCAGTCGTGAGAAACGACTGACTGCTTCGGCAGACATGGTTATCTCAGGACGACCTGGAGATCGCTACGTGCTCCTACGTGCACCGGCCGTGTTGACTCAGTTTAAAGGCGATGGTTTGCGGCTAAGCAAAATTGAACTGGCCGGCCAAGGCGTGACCTATGTAGTCAGCATTCCGGCTACGACCAGCGACGCCCCTGGGACGTCCAAAGATACAGTGACGCCCAAAGATACAGCGACAGCCGAGGGTAAAGACAAGCCCGAGGGTGCAGACAAACCAGCGGACGACGCTCAGCCAGTAAAGCAATACACGGCCACGTTCCAATTTCAGTTGGAAGCTATCCAGCCCGCCGCAGGCATTCCGGTACTGACCGGTGGTGCCGCGCTGCAACAGATCGACCTCAGTTACGATGAAGCGAATTGGGAAGTCATTTGCGATTCAGCCGCAAGAATCGAGCCGATGGCTACCGAACCAGCTACCCCTGATCAAGCACGCGTGAAAATCCTGCTTGGCCCAGGTCAGGCCAAAGTCGTATTGCGTCCGCAGACGCGCGACTTGACTACTGAAAAGACTCAGTTCTTCGTAGAGGGTGCTGAGCTGTATACGCCTGCCCCAGGTGTTATCGATGGCACGCATCGCTTCAAGATTCGCACCTCGCAAGGTCGCGTGCAGTCTCTGGGCATACTGATTCCAACTGGTCTGACTGTCAGTGCAGTCGACGGTCCGGTGAGTTCCTGGCAGTTTGACGCCGACAAAAGTCGATTGCAATTACAGATCGATCCCACAGTGCAGGCTGAGTTTACGATCACGGTACAAACACAGCGCAGTCTCGATGCATTACCAACGGTTGCCGAGGTTTCGCCGTTGCGAGTTGAAGGAGCAGATGGTTCGGTGGGACTAATCGCGTTGGCCTTTGGCTCCGAGGCACAACCGGAGAATGTACAATCCGCGTCGCTTTCGCTGGTCAACCTCGGTGATTTGGATACCAGCCTGTTGACCAATCCCCAAACGACATTGCATCGAGTCTATCGTTATGGTGCTGAGGGTGGCAGTTTATCCGTCCAGGTATCTCCGGTCGCGCCTGAAGTGCGAGTCGTTAGCAACCAGGTCATTTCGTTTGGAGATGAACGCATCGTGCTGGGCATCAACTTAATCGCTGAGATTACGCGCACGGGACTGTTCCAATTGAGCTTTCCGTTGCCGACTGGGTTGGAAGTAGAGTCGCTGACGGGAGATGCTCTTCATCACTGGTCAGAGTTGACGGAGAACAATCAGCGACAGATCGTCTTGCACTTAAAAGGCAAGACGCTGGGCACGCAGAAGTTTGCCTTGTCCTTGGCCGGAACAACACCCAGCGATGCAACTGAGTGGGCCATACCGCGATTCGAATTGAACGAGTCTACGCGACAGACGGGTGAATTGGTTGTCCAGCCGACCACGGGTATTCGATTGCGAACCGTGACTCGACAAAACATCTCCGAAGCGGACCCACGTACGCTAGGAGCTACCGGCCAAGGAGCATTAGCCTTTCGCTTACTTCAACGCGATTGGAGTTTGCAGTTGGGCATCGAGAAGTTAGCACCCTGGGTGACAGGTCAAGTGCTGCATGATGTGACGTTGCGTGAAGGGCAAACACGTTCGACCTTGTTGGCCGACTTTACTGTTCAGAACGCGGCCATTCGAAGTATGTTGATTAAGCTACCGACGATGGGCGCCGACGAACTCAAGACGGTCCGAGCCAGTGGTGACACGGTCAGCGATTTTATTCGCTCTGCGCAAGATGAAAGCGTGTGGGAGTTACGATTCAAACGCCGAGTCATCGGTCCGGTTCAATTTCAGATTGAGTACGAACGTCGTGGCGAGCGTCCGGGTGATAGTGAGACGCTCAATCAGGTTGATTTCCCAGATGCGCGGCAAGTGGGCTATTACTTCGCAGTTCGCGCTGGTGGTCGATTGGAGATAGAGCCTGGCACCTTGACTCAAGGTTGGCAGCGCAACGACTGGAGTACCGTTCCGCAAGCGCTGCGAGAATTGGGCAATCGCAATGCTCCAGCGTTGGCACTGAGAGCCATGGCTCCACCGACGCCGCTGAGTCTGCGCGTGATTCGACACTCACTGGCGGACGCATTAAAGCTGCGCGTCGCCTCGGGCACATTGACTACCATTCTCTCGCCCACCGGTGACCAACTTACGTCGGTCGATGTCAACATGGAAGTCATTCAGCGTAGCAACTTGACCGTGCAGTTGCCGGTGGCCGGCGAGCTGTTTAGCATCTTTGTCAACGGTGAGAGTGTGCACTCCGTTCGTCACCAGGCCAATAACACATGGCAGTTTACCATCGTCCCGGGCCTCGATGACCGTAGTGCTCAAGTCCGCTTTGTCTATTCGCTCAAGGGTGCAAGTTTGCAGAAGCTGAACCTGGTCAGCCCACAGCTGAATGTGCCGTTGGAGAAAATACAATGGAACGTGATCGCCCCCAGCGGTTTTGAATTGATCGATAGCGATGGCAACTTAGAACTTGTTTCGCAGACGAGTGGCGCCAAATATGATCGGCAAGCCTATCTTTCCAGCCTACAGGGCACGCGGCAGAATCAGGCGCAGGAAGCTGCCAAGTTACTAGAGCAGGCCAATGAGTTGTTGCAGACCGGCGAGCAGTCGAAAGCTCAATGGGCCTTTGGAAACGTCGCCAATCGCTATGCACTGGACGCCGCTTCCAACGAAGACGCGCGTGTTCAATTGGAGAACCTGCAAAGGCAACAGGCCGTTGTGGGCCTGAACACTCGACGTCAACGGTTGTTTCTGGATAGCAGTCGCGGCGACGATACTATGGCGGACAACCAGCAGATGCGTCAGGCCGCCGCTGTCAATCCGATCTTGCAGCAGGAGCAGCTGAACTATCGCCCTCAAGAGCTAAGCCAGTTATTGGCGGGCAACAGTCAAGAGGACAACGCGAACCTCCAGCAGATCGCCGGCCGCTTGGTACAGCATCAGCGCACCACCGAGCCCGCCCCGCAAGCCATCGTGATCAGCTTGCCCGAGGATGGCAACGTCTACAGTTTTCGTCGAAGTGTGCAAGTCGCTGAGAATGCGCCACTCGAATTGCAACTGCAGTTCCAATCCAAATACAAACTGCAAACGTGGCAATGGGGTCTGGTAGCCGGACTGATCGGTCTAGTCGCCGCCGGACTGGCCTTTACGCGCACTAACCCTCCCGCTGCGTAGCAGTGGGCGGGTCGCCCCGCGGCAGCGTGGGCGGGGAGGGATGTGAACTAACCCTCCCGCTGCGTCGCAGTGGGAGGGTCG
>JADLDX010000539.1 GCA_020846515.1 Pirellulaceae bacterium | reverse complement strand
GAGTTGCTGCCCACGATCCCGCCGGGACCAGCCAAACGTTGGTTGCAAAGCGTATTTGCTAACAAGTCCCTGGCGGCCACTGGCTTGGAAGCCGTGGCGCTCAAGGCCATGCGAATTGGCAATGAGAATATCGGTATTCAGGATCGGGCTACGGCGATCTTGATGATGAAGGAATCGGTCGATGCTCTGCTGAACGACGAAAGTGTCGAGATAGCTCAATTGCGAATACCCCTGCGGTTGTTGACCATGAGTCTGGTAGCGGCTGCCGAAGAGACCATAACCAAGCAAGCGGCCAAGCCGGGGGTGGCGCCTGAAACCACGTTATTGCTGCGCGCATTGCCCGGCGAGAAATGGCGCAGTTTAATTGAGCCGAGCCTGGCGATTCGCGCTTTTAAGGCGTTCATTGGAATAGCCTTGGCCGCAGATAACACCGACATGGCTCTCGAGTTCTTGGCCACGGGCATGCAACGTGCGCCGGCACAAAGTATCGAGATGGCTGACGAGTTCTTGAGGGTCTGGATGTTGCGTTTGAATCCGCCACCGGATCCACGACGTTTACAATCGATGATCATTTTTGCGGGCCGGGTTCAACAAGCCTCTGCACCGCTGACGCGTGGTCGACAGGATCGCAACCTGGATCGACTGAAGCAGTTGTTGGATATGCTCGATAAAATTGGTGCCAATGGTCGCACCTTGGAACGTGTGGTGACTGCTTTCTCGGCCTGCCACGGCAAAGCGGAAACGTTTCGTCGCGAAAGAGTGGTATCGGTACTTGGGGAGATCAGCCAATTGGCGCCGTCGGTGTCCGCACGTCTGGCCGAATCCATGCGTGCAGGACTCAATGGCGATTGGCGCAGCCGCGATGCGCAGCGCGCCGCTGGCAATAAACGTAGCCAATCGGAGATCGAAGCCCTCATCGAAGAAGGCTACCAATTGGCGCTGGAATTGATCGAGTCGGCCGTCAGCCAGGAACCAGATGCCTGGCGTTACGCGATGACCAAGGCGGCATTGGCCTATGATCATATGCAGTTTCGCAAACAGCGCGATCAGGACGCGGCGGCTTATAACATCGCGCGTCAAGAACTCTTTCAGTCCTTTGGCAGCGCGGCCAAACAGTATCAGGCAGCGGTCTTGCGTGGCGAGTTACGCGAGGATCCCGGTGTGTATTTGACGTGGTTCAGTATTGCGTTGGGCTCGAGCGATCTGGCCGGGCTAAGAGCCGAAGATTTGCTGACCGAAGGTGCTGAGAACAGCGAGCAAATTCAGTTGATACGTCAACAATTATTGGAAATGCCCGAAGAGATGGCTGCGTCGCATTTGGGTGAGTTCGCTCGTCGCGTGATCGATAAATTGCCCGCCATGACTCCTGAAGTGAAGCCTGGCGTCGTGCGACGCGCCAGCGAGATCGTCGGCGACCATCCCGCGGGGGCCCTCTTACGGCAAACACTAGACCTATACAACGACCTGTTACGAAACGAACTGCAATTGCATCTGGCCATCGATGGCTCGGATCAAGTCGGAACCGAAGCCTTTGGTGTGACGTTGTCACTGCGGTATACAGCTGCCATTGGACGCGAACTGGGCGGATTCAATCAGTATCTTCAAAACAACGTCTACAGTTATGTGAGCGGCCGATATCAACCGATAAACTTTCTCGATCGTCTGGAAAAGTTGATCAATCAAGCATTTACGGACAAGCTGGAGTTGGTGCACGTCGGTTTCTTCGATTCCATGAACCCGCCGCGTTCCATTCAAGTCGATGGCCAAGCAGGTTGGGAAGAAAAGCCACTCTGCTATTTGGTACTGAAAGCCAAAGACCCCAGTGTGGATCGATTGCCACTGATGCAAATGGACATCAACACCATGGACGAGACTGGTATGGTCGTCCTGCCGGTGCACTCCAACAGTGTGACCATCGACGCCCAAGTCAGCGCATCTGCTAAATCATCTCACTCGGATAATACGCTTGCCTCAGCTAAAACGCCTGCCTCAGCGGACACAACGACTTCAGTTGCATTAAGCTCAGCCAGCAAATCAATGGCGCGACCAGTGTTTGATCTAGATGTCGTGCAGACGATTGACACTCGCGATGCGGAGAAAGGCAAATCAAAATCAATTACCTTCGAGATTATCGCTACGGGAAGAGGATTGGTACCAGAGTTGGATCAATTGCTGCCCGGATTAAACGATTCGATCGACGGTTATAAGGTGAATCGTGCGGCGATCGAGAGTGAACCGACTCAGGTCGTTGGCGTCACCGCCAACGCTGGCTCATCCATGTTCGGCCGACAGGCGGAAAACTCGGATACCTACGTGGAAGCTGACGAAGACGGATTGTTCCGCTTGCCGACGACACGGAAATGGAAAGTCGTCTTCGAACCGGATACCGTCATGCCGGGCAACGAGATTCGCGTACCAAAACTTGCGGCTGGCTTGGATGGCAGTTTGAAGTCGGAACGCTTTGTGGATATGGATTTGCAAGCCATTGAGAATGAGGTGGTATCTATCCAACCAACTAAGACAGACCCAGTTCCTATGATTGTGGGTGGTTCTATTGCGGCCGTGTTGTTGTTGGCCATCGTGTGGATGCTGATGCGTGGTGCCAGTCAATCCGAAAAGTTGACGGATGATGCCATGCGCATGCCCAAGGAGATCACGCCTTTCTCGGCTGTGATCACCCTGCGTCGTTTTGCACAGCGTCATGAGGGGCAATTGAGTAGCGAAGAGTACGGCCGTTTGCAAAATGAAATTATGCAGTTGGAACAGCGTTACTTCGCAGCCAGCGCGACGAACGAGCCGTCCGATCCGAAAGCTGCTCAAGACGCGTTACACCGTTGGCATCGACGCCTGAGTACATTGGTGGGACTACTCGCTTTGGCTGGCCTATTAGGCTTTGGGCCAGCAGCTTCCGCAGTCGACGAAACTAAAGCTGATGTCATTGTGTTCGGAGCGACACCGGCGGGGATCGCTGCCTCGATTGCGGCGGCAAAAGATGGTTGCCAGGTACTGCTGGTTGAAACAACAGGACGAATTGGTGGCCTGGTCACCAATGGTCTATCGCATACGGATTATCACTCGCGCGAAAGTTTGTCCGGGGCCTTCCTCGACTTTGCCAAACGCGTCGAACAGCACTACGTGCAGCAGTACGGAGCCGATTCACCTCAGGTGAAAGATTGTGACGGAGGCGTGTTTGCTGAGCCGAAGGTGAACCTGCTGGTCTTTCAGCAAATGTTACGTGAGCAGGCCAATATCCAAGTGCTGACCAACCAGCAGTTGATGGCCGTCGAGGTGGTCCAGTCTCCTAAGAAGTTAGGCACCATTCGCCAAGTGTCTTTGAAAAGTAGGAGTGATCAGAACGCCCCAGTTCGCCATTACGCCTGTCGCTTTGCCATCGACGCCTCATATGAAGGTGACCTCATGGCCATGGCCGGGGTGCGTTACCGAGTTGGTCGCGAAGGACGTGATGAATACGGCGAGTCGCTCGCGCCTGAATCGGCTGATGATCAACTGCAAGCTTATAACTTTCGTTTCACCATGACGAAAGAGCCCAACAATCGAGTGACTCCCGTCGCGCCGCCGGGATATCAGCGTGAAGATTTTGTGGGTGTGCTGGAAGCCTTGGCGACAGGAGAGATTCAGCATGTGTTTAGTTATCCATCGCGTTGCATCTTTAAAGCACATCTGCCGCCACTGCCCAATGGCAAGTACGACATCAATGATGTTTCTCGCAATCTAGTGCGATTGTCATTGCCTGGAAAGAACCTGTCATGGCCCAATGGGACAGATTCGGATCGCCAGGCAGTTTTTGCGGAGCATCTGCGCGATCAAGCGGGCTTGTTGTATTTCCTACAAAATGATCAGGCTGTGCCAGAGCAGTTTCGTCGCGAAGCGCAACAATGGGGTTGGTGTCGCGATGAGTTTGAAGAGACCGGGCATTTGCCGGGCCAGTTATATGTGCGCGAAGCGCGACGCATGACGGGCATGCATGTCTATACGCAGCAGGACAGCGAGCATGCGCCAGGTGACGCCCGAGCCATCTTGCACATGGATTCGATTGCCATGGGCGATTATGGCAACAACTGTCATGGCACGATGCATGAAGGTCCACGGTTTGGAGGCAAACAT
>JADLDX010000538.1 GCA_020846515.1 Pirellulaceae bacterium | reverse complement strand
TGCCTGCATATTCTCTCGACTGGCCGCATGTTTGTGCTGAGCCTGGTCGCCGCTTTCTGGGACCACCCGTTCATCTGCTTTTGTCTCGGCAATTGCATGTCCATGGCCTATACCCTGAATGATCCAGGCTGTCTTCAGGTCGCATAAAACCACGTCATCATCGGCAGTGCTCGTCGACATCAGCACCCCCGTCACTCGCATGCTCAGCGGAGAGGGGCCGGTGATGTCAAACATATTCTCGGGTTCTGATTGCAGGCGATCTCCCACGTTCAACTCGAGCGATCTCGCCACATTTGCTCCCAGTAAACAATCGCCCAATCGCGACATGGGTTGACCAACACTCAATTTCAAATCTCGAAAGCGCAGATACTCGTCCGTTGTTCCCACAATCGGAAAGCCGCCTGCGCGAAAGTTGACCAGCATAGGAATGGTTTTACCCAACTCCATGGTGTCGATGCGCGTCAGTTGCGACATCGGCAAGCTTGACGGCGATTCGCCGCGAAAATAAAGCGCATGCATGGCTAAGCCAAATCGGCTGCCCTTGCTGCCAACGACCAGCGGCGTAGCCGCCGCCCGGTGAAAAGCCCGATCGCGAAACTTTTCGATCGTCCAATGAGTCGCTAAGGGCAAGAACAATGTTAGCCCCACCGCCAGCACCAGAATCAGCGTGCGGCCGCGGTGAAAAGTCATGTAACGATAAGCTAGCAGAAATGTTCCACGCATAAACAACAGTCAATTAGTTTACGTATCAAGCATTATTCGCACGGCACCGTCGAACTACTCAAATCAATTGTACGATCAAACCGTCCTAGCACCGCATGATCGTGAGTTACCATCACTAAGGTGGCTCCACTCTGATCAACTTGATCGAACATCAACTGCAAGACATCACGTGTCGTCTGTGGGTCGAGGCTGCCGGTCGGTTCGTCGGCCAAGATAACTTGCGGTTGGGTAACCATGGCGCGACACAGGGCGACCCGTTGGCGTTCGCCTTGCGATAACTGATCAGGCCGACGCGCCAATTTGTCCTTCAGCCCACTGGTCTGGGCCAAGCTCATGACACGCTCTTCAACCTCACTCGTTCGACGCAGCGCTGGATTGATCATATACGGCAAGAGAATGTTCTCCCTCACCGATAGATACTCCAACAATTCGAACTCTTGAAATACAAAGCCGATACTGGCCACGCGGAATTTGCGCCGCGCCGCATCGGAGAGCCCGTCAACGCGCGTCTGACCGACCAAGATGCTGCCTTTACTTGGCACCTTTACGCCTGCCAGCAGCATTAGCAGCGTCGTTTTGCCCGATCCGCTAGGACCGACGATGGCTACTTTTTCGCCACGTGCGATCGCCAGATGTGGCACACACAGTCGAAAATCGGTGCCGTATTCGTATTGTAGATCTTCCACACGTATCATAACCCGCGAATGCTCGTTTCAAACTTGATTCGCTTCTCATCCAACAACTGAAAACCAACCAATTTCCAATGGCCATCGATGGCTCGCAATGAAAGTTTGGCTCGATACTCACTCACGCGGGTGTGCACGTGTCCCCAATGCTCAGCCACACCCGTGACCTGCCAGGTCACCTCGAGCGTTTCCCCCGGCTTCTGATCACCCGCACCACGGCCAACTGCCTTGGCACCAGAGCTAGCAACTTGGGCATTGGATACTTGAACGCTGGTGACATGCGCTAGTGCACCACCTTGTTCGGCCATCAGCAAGGTGCGTTTAATACGCAGGTACAGATCGCGCAGCAAAGCGCCGTCGACGCTGGTCGCCAAGGCATCGTAGACTTGCTCATCTTCGCGAAAGTCGAATGCTCGATAGATGTTACTCAGCACTTGCTCCAAAATGCCGACGCGCTGTTCCGCCGGCAATTGACTTCCGCTCGCCTGGACGGGCTCGACCTTCGCCCCCAATAAATCGCCCGACCACTGATAGGTTTGTTCGAGCGAATGAAAGTCATGCCTGGCCGGTGGTTGGTTATCCACTAAGACCACTGTCTGGACGAACTGAGCATACTCACTATACGCATCCCATTTGACCTGTACCGCACGCGGAGTCATGGGACTCTTGAACGTCAAGATGGCACCCACCCGGGCTTGCGCTACGTTGACGCGCCGCGGCTCGGCGTTGAGCGCAAAATCGTTGATATCGAGAGAAAAGAAATTCAACCGAGTCACTCGAGCATCAACGACCTCGCCATTGATGGTCACCGTATTCTTTTCGCGAAAGAATTTCTCAATCGCCTCCCGCGCCGCGGCTTGTTCTTCCACTTCCAGATAGTTCTTGTCCTTGCGTGGAATCGGTAACCACTGCTCGAGCGTCAACAGAGGGATCAGGACTTCGTGACGCACTTCGAATCGCGTGACGTACAAGAAACTGAACAGACCGGTGTAGCTCGCGATCCCCAATCGCTCCCGCAACTGCTCCTCGCGTTGCTTACGCAGATCGGCCATGCTGATGCGACCGGCGGCCTCCGGCTTCGTCCAGTTCAATTTCATG
>JADLDX010000537.1 GCA_020846515.1 Pirellulaceae bacterium | reverse complement strand
GGGGTCGGAAGCCGGCGGCAGACACATAGTAAACCTAACTGATTGCCCAGTAAACCCCCAAAGCGGGCTGGCGTGGTAGGTTTGGCACTCTGTTGGCTTCCGGGCGGCACTCTTTTGGCTCTCTGGCGGTCGGCTGGCAGACAACTTGCAAAATAATAACCATTGCTGGCTCAGTGGGCCTTGTACGATGCCCGATACTTCGAGTAAATTTTTGGGTCCTTACCGGACGCAAGTCCAAGTAAGCCAGAGTGGCGGAATAGGCAGACGCGCTGGATTCAAAATCCAGTGGCCGCAAGGTCATGTGGGTTCGATTCCCACCTCTGGTACTTTAGGGTCTCTGATACTTTTGGGTTTTGGGCCACGATAGCGTGCGGCCCAAGACCAGGCGCGGTAACGTCGTGATTGTCCAGCGCGCCATGGCGTGAGAATACGTAATAACTTGAGAATGTTGAGTTTATGCCAACTGTAAATCAGCTTGTACGCAAGAATCGCGTCATCCAACGCAAACCGACCAAGTCGGTGGTTTTGGACAAATGTCCACAAAAGCAAGGTGTTTGCTTGCAAGTTCGCACGATGACGCCGAAGAAGCCCAACTCGGCTCTGCGGAAGATCACCCGCGTGCGTTTGTCCAATGCCAAAGAAGTCACCGTATATATCCCTGGCGAAGGTCACAACCTGCAAGAGCACTCGATCGTGTTGATCCGTGGTGGTCGTGTGCGTGACTTGCCGGGTGTGCGATATCAAGTCGTTCGCGGTTGCCGCGATACCCTGGGCGTCAACGGACGCAAGCAATCTCGCAGTCGTTACGGCGCGAAGAAGTCATAGTTCAGTTGAAGTCACAGTTCAGTTGAAGTCATAGTTCAGTTGAAGTCATAGTTCAGTTGAAGTCATAGTTCATTAGTTTACCGGTAAACTATTTCGCGTAGCGTCTAGTTAGTTTGCCGGTAAGCAACACTGCACCGTATCGGACCGATAATGCAGTCAGTTCAACCAACCATTGCGGTCGCATAACCTCGGTTGTGCGCCAGGACTCACTTTATCAAATTCAGGCCAATCCATGGGCAAGATTACTGCCAGCCGCACGTCATTAAAGCCAGATCCGAAGTTCAATTCGCTGCTCGCCAGCAAGTTCATCAATTGCTTGATGTACGACGGCAAGAAGACTACGGCCCAAAAGGTGTTCTACGACGCCTTGGATGAGATTGCCGGTAAGATCAAAGATCGGCCTTCGATCGAAGTTTTTGAGCAAGCTCTCGAGAACGTGAAGCCTTACATCGAAGTGCGATCCAAGCGTGTCGGTGGTGCCTCGTACCAGGTGCCCATGCAAGTTAACCGATCGCGACAGCAGTCGCTGGCCATTCGCTGGGTTTTGCAAGCCGTGCGAGACAAGAAGGGTCGAGCTACCCACCTGAAGTTGGCCGAGGAAGTGCTGGCAGCTTATCGCAAAGAAGGCACAGCGATGAACAAGCGAGAGCAAACGCACCGCATGGCCGACGCCAACAAGGCTTTCTCGCACTTCGCGTGGTAGTTTGTCTGACGAAAATATTGAAGAGCCACGGACCATCCTTCTGGTTGCGTGGCTCTTTTTCTGCGCACTGCTTAAAATTTGGTGCCCAGCGATCAAGTCTTCACATCCATTGACAGGGTAATCACTGACAGGCTAACGCCGCCCGCGATGCCGTGCGGGATGCCGCCCACCAGCCGACGAATAATCAACCACCAGCCTACTTGAGTTTTCTGAGATCCAATCATGGCCCGCGCCTTAGACAAGATTCGCAATATTGGCGTGATTGCCCATATCGATGCGGGCAAAACGACAGTCACCGAAAAAATGTTGTACATGAGCGGTGCCAAACACCGCGCCGGTGAGGTGGATTCTGGTACCACCGAGACCGACGATGATCCGGAAGAGCAAGAGCGCGGTATTACCATCTATGCAGCGTGCGTAACCTTCAAATGGAAGGATTACATTGTCAATCTGCTGGATACACCGGGGCACGTTGACTTCACCGCTGAGGTGGAGCGTTGCTTGCGCGTGCTCGATGGGGCTGTTGTGGTATTCAGCGGCCGCGAAGGTGTTGAGGCTCAGAGCGAAACCGTCTGGCGTCAAGCCGACAAGTATGAAGTACCGCGGATTGTCTTCATCAACAAACTGGATCGCGAAGGGGCTGACTTCTATCGCGTGCTCGAGGACATCGGTCCGCGTCTGAATGCCAACCCAGTGCCGATCCAGATCCCGGTTGGCCAGGGGCCAGGGCACACTCCCGATCCTTTTCGAGGCGTCATCGATTTGATCGATATGCAGATGCTGCGGTTCACCGCCGAAGATGGTGGCAAACAGATGCTGCGGGAAGCCATTCCTGACGAATTGATGGACGACGCGCTCAGCTGGCGCGCGGAGATGCTTGAGGGACTGTACGGCCTGAGCAATGACTTGATGGAACTGGCCTTGGAAGAAAAGCCGATTCCGAGCGATTTGATTCGCCGGGTCTTGCGCGAGGGTTGTTTGAAGCGAGCCATTCAACCGGTGGTCTGCGGTTCGGCCTTGCACAATGTTGGTGTGCAACCCATCTTGGATGCCGTCGGCGATTACCTGCCCTGCCCGTTGGATCGGCCGCCTGTTCAAGGCATTGATCCCAAGAAGCCAGATACAGTGCTGACTCGCGCTCCCTCTGCCGACGAACCGTTCTGCGGTTTGGTGTTCAAGATCTTGCCGGCTAAGACGGGTGATTTGTATTGGATCCGCGTGTATTCAGGCAAGTTGGATTCGAATTCTCGCGTTTACAATCCGAATCGGGACAAAAAAGAAAACGTTGCCCAGCTATGGCAGATCCATGCCACGAAGAAGGAACGACAAGGGCAAGTTGAGAGTCTTGAATGTGGTGATATCGCGTGTGCCATTGGCCCTCGGGCGTCGATAACCGGCGATACGTTGTGCGATACGCGGGATGTGATTCAGTTGCCGAGCATTCAGTTTGCCCAGACCGTGATTTCGATGGCCATTGAGCCAGAGAATACAGCCGAGCGCAAGAAGCTGGCTGAAGTCTTGGAAATGCTCAAGCGACAAGATCCAACCTTTAACGCCAATGAAAACGCCGAGTCGGCACAGACGCTGATCAGCGGCATGGGCGAGTTGCATTTGGACGTCATCAAACATCGTTTGACGCGTGATTTCAATTTGAACGTCAAGTTCTACAAGCCGCGTGTGAACTACCGCGAGACAATTGGTCAAGCGGTGGATGTCGTGGGCCAATGTAACCGGCAGATTGGTGCCACGCAGATGTATGCGCGATTGAACATACGTTTTGAGCCGCTGGAAGACGCTTCGGCCGGCATCATCGTGCTGGACCGTTGTTTTGGTGAGGATGCTCTGGCCGACAACCTGAAGACGGCCGCCTTGGAAGAACTGCGCAGTCGCAGCCAAGGTGGCGGCATGATCGGCAGTTTTCCGCTGACCGGCATGCGCATTACGCTGCTCAGTGGTGAGACGCGTGAGGTTGGCTCGGACGAAGTCGCCTTCCGTATTGCAGCCAACGACGCCTTCGATCAGGGGCTCGAGCAGGGTAAGCCAACCTTGCTGGAGCCCGTTATGAAGTTAGATATCACCACGCCGGACGATTATGTTGGCGAAATTGTGGGCGACTTGCAGCAACGTCGCGCTATAATTGAAGCCACAGAGTCGCGTGGGGCACTGACAGGTATTACTGCCTTTGCTCCGCTGAAGGAGCTGTTCGGTTATTCGTCAGCCATTCGCAGTCTAAGTCAAGGACGCGCCGGTTGTTCGATGGAACCCCACGGTTTCCAACCCGCGCCCCAAGCGGACGTAGAGAGCTTCAGTTTTGGATAAGTGGACAATTCATGCGAATTGGTGAAGTAGTCAAAGTCGTAACCGAAAAGAAATTCGGATTCATCCGCAGTGGTGACTTGCGCGAAGACATCTTTTTTCACTTCAGCATCGTCGATGCGCAAGGTCGACGCGACTTGATGGAAGGCGACGAGGTCGAGTACGAGATTGACGAGTTTGCTTGGGTGGATCGCAAAGAGCTAAAAGCCACCTTGGTGCGCATGTCGCCGCGCCCGCTGACGATGCGTCTGAAGGCTAGCGACGCACCCCAATTACAGTCTCAGCATCACCCACGCGCCCGTCAAAAGCGCCCGACCTGGCGAAACAAAGACAAAGCCGCTGGTGAAGTTACCCCAGACGATGGCAACTCGTGACGTAAAAAAAAGGGGTCAGGTCTCATTTACGTCCTGGCTCGGCGGAAAAGAGACCTGACCCCATTTTCTCGGTTCTTTATGGCGGCTGCACGAAACGGACTTACTACAACGAGCAAATTCCTCAGCCTGGTACTCCGGCATCAGCCGGAGGTTGTGGGCATGCAGCTTGATCCCGAGGGTTGGTTGCCAATCGACGAGCTGATTGAGAATGCCAATCGTCAGGGAAAACAGTTGACGCTGGAGCTGTTACATGAGGTCGTCGCGTCGTGTGAGAAGAAGCGGTTCGCACTTAGCGAAGATGGACTAAAGATTCGAGCCAATCAAGGGCATTCAGTGCCTGACGTTGAGCTTAATCTGGAACCGTTGGCACCACCGAGCGTTCTTTATCATGGGACGGTTGCCGCGTTCTTGGAAAGCATTGGCGAGCAAGGGCTTTTGAAACGCTCGCGAAACCATGTGCATTTGTCTGCGGACATCGAAACCGCCAAGAAGGTTGGGGCTCGGCGTGGGAAACCTCTGATTTTGACCATTCGCGCAGATGCAATGCACGCAGCTGGTCACGCTTTCTACCTGTCGGCCAATGGAGTTTGGCTAACAGAGGCTGTCCCAGTTTTGTTCATCGAGTTTCCAGAACAAACTTGAGGCATCGATCGACTCACGGCAGCAGTCCATCGGGCCAAAACAAGACCAAGTTTAAACCACGGATGTCACGGATAATGTTCTTATCCGTGCCATCTGAAATCCGTGGTTAGGAATGTAATTAAGAAGTGAGCGCCCTCATCCACCAAGAACTTTGACCATCGGTTAGCTATTACTTTATGTGTAAAGTAATGTGGCCGAGACTCAGCATCATACGCAGTGGTGTGGCGTTGCGTACTCAAACCGGACGATAGCTGGTGTGCATTGGAACAGTTGAGGACAACTGTTCTACATTGCCAGTTGAGGGCAACATGGCTGCATCTGCTGTCCGTTGCATAGAGATTTACGGCCAGCCCTTTAGGACGCTGGGGGAAATCCATTTCATGCCCGGGACGTCTAGGGGGTTGCATGGAGGAGCAGGTGCAGTCATATTGCATGTGCGCGATACGTGTAGGTGCGTCTGATTGCGCATTTAGGTTGTCTCGAACCTTGGATGATTGGGGCTTAGCCAAGAGAAGGTGGCACACACGGATTGTGTTGGAACTCGTCACTCCTGTTCACCATGGATGTGCCTTAGTCTTGAGTCGGACGTGTCGACGCGGCTGGTCACTGCGTTGGACTGATTAAGAGTAGACATTTTGAATTGATAGTCATTAATCGATTTGTATCCTGCTTGTTGCTGCTGTGCTACGGAATCCCTGTAGCTCTCGGACCCTATTGGCATCGCCCTGGCGATGTCGATGCTGGAAAGGCATCGCGCTGCGCGGTCGCCTGTTCTCGTGGTTGCGGTCGGTTGCATGTACAGATCAAGCCTAAGTTGGATCGCGGCAGGGAACCACGCCTGAATCTGTCGATTCGCGGAAGTTCTGTAAGTGATCGTGGTTGTGAAGGCTGTGCCATTTGCTCGTTCTATTCGCACTCAGCGCTCAAGCATATCGCTATAGAGTTGCTGTATATCGATTCTGTCTGGCCTGGCGGTAGTGAGCTTAGAGAGCATGGGGTCATTCTTGCGGTCTGTATTCCGCTGGCCCGCGGCCCGCCGTTGGTTTGCTAACGGTCCTCTGCACCCGCGCGGAGTAGCTGCCTGCTCGGCTAGCGGGGCATCATCTTGCCTTTGGCAACGGCCTGAACAAAGCAGCCTATCTGGCTGTGCTTGTTGCTCGTTCTACTAGCGACCCTGGAGACAGTATGTTTCGATCTAAGCGATCGGTTACCAGCTTGAATTTGGCCATGACGCTCGTCGAGCTATTGGTTGTGATAGCGGTAATTGGCATTTTGGTTGGGCTCTTGTTGCCAGCGGTTCAGAAGTCGCGCGAAGCTGCCCGGCGAATTCAATGCGCCAACAATCTCAAGCAAATTGGGCTTGCAATGCACATGCACTGCAACACTTACAAAGGTCGCTTTCCACGGTCGACGCATGGAACGATGGACTTTGAGAACACCTGGATTTACACGTTGGCTCCCTATATGGAGAACGTAGACAGGGTCAGGATTTGCCCAGAAGATCCACGAGCCGAAGAGAAGCTCGCAGACAAGGGAACCAGCTACATTCTGAATGAATACATCTGTGAGCCCGGACCGGATGAGGCTCTGAATATCAACTTCTTGCAATCAACGTCACGGACGATTGTCGTGTTCACCGCTTCGGATTCGCGGGGCACGTCGATCACGGAGGATCACACACACTCGCGGAATTGGTTCCGCAATCCAAGATCGGCAACTTGGAGCCGGATCGTTTCCGACATCCAACCGGATCGATTCAGTGGCCCGCCGAAAGGTTCGCCAGCGGCCATGCGTGCGACCGGCTATGCCAACTACCTGTTTGCCGATGGCCATGTCGAATTGATCCCGGCCCAGCAGATCAAAGGCTGGGCGGATGAAGGTATTAACTTTGCCTTGCCGAGTCGATGCCCGGATGTGCCTTGATCTCGCCCATGATTCGCAGAGCTCAAGCCAACCATCCTCAGTCCTTAACCTACAAATCAACGAGAGTATATATTCACGATGCGAGCTCTATCTTTCCTCAAGCAAATCGCCAGTGCCAACCATGACCGACGTCGGGCCAGCAAGATCAAGCGAGCCCTGCGCACTCAGCGCAGCCAGTTACGTCGGCGCAGCGTCGCCTGCGCAGCCATCGAGCGGCTAGAAAGTCGACGTTTGTTTGTGGCCGATTTGGTTACGTTTCTGACCTCCGAACATGTGGATATCAACCTTCAGCGAACAGGAGCAGAGTGGTCGATCGGTCCGAGGAATTCCGACGAGGACCCGCCTGTCCAATATGCCAACGACGAGGCTGTTATGTATGTTGGCAAACCAGCTT
>JADLDX010000536.1 GCA_020846515.1 Pirellulaceae bacterium | reverse complement strand
ACCGCCGACTTGCCCGCCTTGGGATTTTTGACACTGGGCCGTCGCTTTCTCAACAATCGCCACGACATTATCGACGACCGTATGGACGTAATCTCGCGTGGTTTGATGGGGATGACACTGGCTTGCGCGCGGTGCCATGACCACAAATTTGATCCAATAACGCAAGCCGACTACTACGCCCTGTTTGGTGTGTTTTTGAACACAGATGAACCGGGTGGCGAGCCATGGCCACACCGCTTGGCCGACAGTGGCGAAGCCCGCGATTCCTTCATCTTGATTCGCGGCAGCCCTGGCAATCGAGGAGACAAAGTGCCGCGTCGCTTCGTCAGTTTTCTTGCGCCAGAAGAACAGCCGTTTGGTGAGGGGAGTGGCCGAGCCGAGCTGGCAGCGCGAATCGTAGCCACCGATAACCCTTTGACTGCGCGGGTGATGGCCAATCGTATTTGGCTGCAACTGACCGGCAGCTCACTGACGGAGAGCCCCAGCGACCTAGGGCTGCGCGCTCCGCGACCTGTCCAGTTGGCGCTGCTGGACCAATTGGCGCTCAGCTTAGCCGTCGACCAGCAGTGGAGCATGAAGGGACTGATCCGCACTATCGTTTCATCGAAAGTCTACCAGCAGTCGAGCGCTCACCGTGGTGACGCTTACATGGTTGATCCGGAGAATTCGTTGTATTGGAAGATGAACCGCCGCAGGCTCGATTTCGAAGGGCTGCGCGATACTTTGCTAACTCGGGTTGGCGGGCTCGACCAGCGACTGTACGGTCCATCTGAAAAGATTGCCGCTCCTCCTTACACGCAACGCAGGACGGTGTACGCCTATATCGATCGCCAAAATCTCCCTCAAATCTTTCGCACGTTCGATTTAGCTAGTCCCGACAATCACACTCCGGTGCGCGCCCAGACCAGTGTGCCCCAACAGGGACTGTACTTGCTCAACAGCGATTTCGTCGCACTACTGGCCGAGCAATTAGCCGCGCGCGCCACCGCAGCAGCCTCCTCGACCGACGGTCAACAGGCCGCGTGGATGTTCGCTCACGTTTTTTGTCGCCAACCAACCGCACAGGAAACAACTTTATTGAATGAATTTTTGGGGGCGGCCAGCGCTACGTCCGTTCCACCTAACAACATGGCTGCCACTTCCTCGTCACCTTTGGTTCAATTGGCCGGTGCCCTACTGGCTACCAATGAGCTGGCCTATGTTGATTAGAACAATAAATTGATACTTCTCGCTCATCGCCACCATCCTTCTTGCTTCGTTTAACGCCTAGCCGGAGCCGGTGGAGCATGAGTGAGCCTAGCAGGTATCTGCCGGAGGTGCCGTCGCCTACGCTGGCCGCAACTGAGGGTTGGCTTAGGCTGTGGTGCGTCAGAGACCCAAGGGTTGATTCAATCATTTCGCGCACCTGCGGCCTGCTACGGCTTGGCGTTAAACGCTTTGCCTCACAAGCTATACTGGGTCGCGAAATGTAAGGTTAAACAGAAAGCATTTGAAACTTCCTCAATTGCGAGTGGTTTATAAGCGTAAGTGGTGGCGTTCAGCGAGAAGTGTCACTTTTTCCTCGTCACGCGCACGTATCGCTTCGTTGGATAACATTAACTAAGGCTGAAGCAATGAACTTCACACCCCACCATCCAAGTCCTGACGGCCTGTCGCGTCGCGAGCTCCTGAGTCGCAGCGGTATGGGTTTTGGCGCGCTGGCACTGCAGAGCCTGCTGGGACCAGCCATGGCAGGCGAATCGCGTTCGCCCAGTGGCGTCAATCCTCTGCTGCCGCGCCAACCACACTTTGCTCCGACCGCCAAGCACGTCATTCATATATTCGCCAACGGCGGGCCTAGCCATATCGACACGTTCGATCCCAAACCATCGATAGACAAGTATGCTGGGCAGCCGTTGCCGGGGGAAACGCCGCGCACCGAACGCAAGACTGGTTCACTTTTCCCATCCCCTTTTCGTTTTCGCAAATATGGCGAAAGCGGATTGGAGGTTAGCGAGCTGTTTCGCCATACCGCTCAGCACGCAGATGATCTGTGCGTCATCCGTTCAATGTATGCCGATGTCCCCAATCACGAACCTTCGCTGCTGCTGATGAACACCGGTGAAGCTCGATTGGTGCGCCCCAGCATGGGATCATGGCTAACCTATGGCTTGGGGACTGACAATCAGAATCTCCCTGCCTTTGTAGCCATGTGCCCCGGTGGCTATCCGATTCAAGAGTCGCAGAATTGGCAAGCAGGCTTTTTACCTGGAATCTACCAAGGGACGTACATCGATACCCAGCACGAAGCCGTAGATAAACTGATCGAGAATGTGCGCAACGAGCGGATCAATCTGACAGACCAGCGACGACAGCTCGATCTACTGCAGAATTTGAATCGCTTGCACCAGCAAACACGCGAGCAGGACGCGCAGTTGGAATCGCGCATCCAGTCATTCGAGCTGGCCTATCGCATGCAAATGGAAGCAGCCGAGGTGTTTGACGTATCGCGCGAGCCGCAATACGTACTCGATGCCTATGGACCAGGAGTGCAAGCGCGACAGTTGCTGATCGCGCGGCGTTTGGTCGAGCATGGTGTGCGTTACGTGCAAGTCTGGCACGGTGCGGGACAACCATGGGACAATCATGACGATATTGAAACCGAACACCGCAGACTGGCCGGCCAGTGCGACCAAGCCATCGCCGCTCTGCTAAGCGATTTGAAAGAACGAGGACTGTT
>JADLDX010000535.1 GCA_020846515.1 Pirellulaceae bacterium | reverse complement strand
GCACTGGACAGGCCTGATAGGCATGCCGCGACGTGTCTTTACCTATCCAGCCGGTTTAGGCTGTGAAACGTTAAACCTTATATCCACCATCGGCGCCTTCGTACTGGCAGCCGGTTTGTTCTTGTTTCTGTTCGATCTGCTGCGCCGCCGAGCCACGCAAAAATGGTCGAACCGTAATCCATGGAATGCTGGCACGCTTGAGTGGTTGACCAGTATGCCGGGCGAAAGTTGGGGTGTGCGTTGCATTCCAGTCATTAGCAGTCGCTATCCACTTTGGGACCAGCCCAACCTGATGCGCGACATAGATCAAGGCCGCTTTTATTTAGCCGATGCCGAAGAAGGACGGCGTGAAACACTGATCACCTCGACCATTGACGCGACGATCGTGTACTGCTTGCGCGTACCCGGTCCAACCTGGCTGACGTTGTGGGCAGCCATTTTCACAGCGGGCATATTCATTGCTGGCACCTATCATTGGTGGTATGCCACACTCGTGTCCAGCGGCTTGGCGGTGGTGACGATTTGGGCCTGGCTATGGACCGGCACAGCCGTCATTCCGGAGAAGCCGGAAAAAGATGTAGGCTTGCAAGTTACTGCGCCGCTGTATTTGTCCGGCCCGCAAGCAGTAGGCTGGTGGGCCATGTTCATAACGATGCTAGGCGACATGACCGCCTTTTTATCCTTGATCTTTGGATATTTTTTCTACTGGACGATTCACGCTGATTTTCCGCCGGCCAACTCTCCCGGCCCGGGCGTCGGTTGGCTATTGGGCGGTGGCACGTGCATTGCGTGTGCCTGGATCGGCTGTTGGGCATGCATGGGTTTCAATCGTCGTGATAATCGCTTCGGGTTCTACATAGTCATCTTGGTTTCCTTGGTTACAGCCGTCGGTGGCTTGGCGGCCATGCTGGCAGGACCCTGGACGACGGGACTGGACCCGACACAGCATGTTTACCCGGCCATTGTTTGGGTGCTCGTCGGTTGGACGAGTTTGCACTTGGGCCTCGGCGCCTTGATGATTTTCTATTGTTGGTTGCGTCGAGCGTTTGGGCGCATGACGCAGCAATACGATGCGGACATCGTCAACGTCACTTTGTATTGGCATTTTATGGCGATAACGACTCTCATCACCGTGGGAGTGGTGGCTGGCTTTCCATTGGTTAATTCATGAATCCAAAACATGAACGCGATGAAAGTCTGTGGCTGATCGTGGTTTCACCTACGGTGTGGGCCGCACATTTCTTGGGTAGCTATGTGACTGCCGCCATCTGGTGCGCGAAGTTTGCCCAGGCCGATCGCTCAGCCGACTGGGTACGAATGGCTGTCGTTATCTACACGATTGTGGCCTTGCTACTGATCGGCTATGTGGCTCGCTTGGGCTATGTCCAGTATCGATCACGCAGTCAGGTTGGTGGTGCACTCGATGCGGGCGATGCTGAGGATCGAACGAGTTTCCTTGGGTTTGCGACACTGCTGCTGTCGGGTCTGAGCGCCGTGGCTACGATTTTTGTAGCGCTGGTCATAGCTTTCATAGGGAGTTGCAATTGATGCGGAATGTATGGCTGTTATTGGCCGCTGGCACATTGTTGCTCACATGGGGCGGACCGATCCCGGCTTGGGCTGGTCAGTCGTTTGTGGCGCATATGAGTCTGCATATGTTGGTGGTGGCCTTAGCAGCACCACTGCTGGCCATGGGGATTGCCGGTTCACAACTGGATCCCGTTTCGAAAGTCCCCGTGCTGTTCCAGCCTATACCAGCGTCACTCGTGGAAATGATCGTGGTGTGGATCTGGCACGCACCCACGATGCATCACTGGGCTCAAGGATCGTCGTCGGGATTTGCGGTCGAACAGACTACGTTCCTGCTTTCGGGTTTATGGCTTTGGCTGTCAGCCCTCGGTGGCACGAAATCCTCTGGTGCTGATAAACACAGTGGCATTGTGGCTAGTGGCGATGATCGCGACCGGGCACTCGCAGGACTCAATCAACGGCGTGGGGCAGGCGTGTTGGCGTTGCTGCTCACGTCGATGCATATGACCCTGTTGGGAGCGCTCCTGTTGTTTTCACCCAGAGTCTTGTTTGCTCATCACGCAGAGGTTCACGCGCATGCAGCTGATCGACAACCAGACCACTCCTCCGCAACGGAGTCGATCTTATTCGACCAACAATTAGGGGGCGCGATCATGCTGGTGTTTGGTGGGGCCGTGTATCTACTAGGCGGTTTATGGTTGACTTGGCGCATCGTGCCATCGAGCCCAGATTCGCATCCCCAATCGATCGAACACGTCCAGTCGATGGATTCGACGTTAAGCATTCATCGTGGAAACTAAGTGGTGGAATTCGTTATGAAACCCTGCCTGCGTTGTTTGATGTTTACCCTGATTGCAGTGGCTGTCTTAGCCGTCGTGATCGTTACCTCAGGAATCGTGCCCGCCACGGCCAGTTCAGGACACCTCCCCATTACCGAATGGATGCTGGCGTTTGCAATGAAGCGATCGGTATCGACGCACAGCCTAGGTATCACTGCACCCGACGATTTGGACAACGCGGCCCTCGTCAAACGCGGTGCAGCCCATTTCGATGTGGGTTGCTATTGGTGTCACGGCGGGCCCGGCTCTGAGCCTTCGCGCATTGTTCTGAACATGACGCCCCATCCACCTGATCTAAGTGACGAGATAGCGCAATGGACTCCTGCTGAACTGGCTTATATTGTCGGACATGGCGTGAAGTTCACTGGTATGCCAGCCTGGCCCGAAGCTCATCGGCGCGATGAAGTCTGGGCCGTGGTGGCATTTTTAAAGGAGTATCATCGACTGGATCAGTCGACCTATGCCGAACTAGCTGGCCGAGGAGAAGTTTCTGCTGCCAGGCAGTCACGATCGGCGATACCGGAAGTGGTCACTGCTCGATGTGTGGCTTGCCACGGAATTGACGGTGAGGGCCGCATGGCCTTTCCACGTTTGGCAGGCCAATCGCTCAAATATCTCCGCGCGTCGCTGATCGCTTATCAGACCGGCCAGCGTTATAGCGGCATGATGGGCTCGGCCGCCGCAAGCCTGAGTGAAAAAGAAATCGAAGTGGCCGCCCAATATTACGCGGCATTCGCCACTCCAGACCTCCAGCAGGCTGAAGCACTGACCACCGATGCCCCTGCAGGGACAGCCCGTATAGGGACAGCCAGTGCAGGGGCAGCCATAGCTCGGCAAGGTCTGCCCAGCCAAAAAGTGGGTGCGTGCGTCGAGTGTCATGGCCCGAATTCGCGAGAGCAAACTGATTCGTATCCGCAGTTGGCCGGACAGCGCGCCGACTACTTGGTGCAACAATTACATCTGTTGCGCGAAAAGAAACGTGGAGGCACACGATATCTTTCCATCATGGAGGAAATCGCCGACAAGCTGACGGATCAACAAATTCAGGATGTGGCCGCTTTCTACGCTCGCTAACACCGACACGTAGCTTCGTCTCTCCGAGACGAAGACAAAATGATCCAGAAGATCGTGATGATCCAGATGATCCAGATGATCCAGATGATCCAGATGATCCAGATGATCCAGATGTCCGCCTCGGAGAGGCGGACCTACGTGGCTATTATGCCTTGCCGATGCCGATAAACGGCAGGGCAGGGCGATCATTTAAACCGCGACCTGCGGGATTGATGCCGCTAAGGGCCAAGGCCGTGGAGTAAACATCGCCGTGATTAGGAATGAATGACTCGGCACTGCGTGTGCAATCGGGTTTCAACTCACCAGAAACCGGATCAAATGCCGGGTCCAGTTGACCGTCGGGCATGATGGGAATGGCCATCAACGTACGCTCGCCGATACGACCATACTGGGCATCACCTTTTACCTTGCCCCCCAAAAAAGCACACGAGGTGACTTGCCAGTGCGCGCTGATGTCCTGACCTGCAATTTCATTATCTTTCGCCGCCTGGTTCGACTTCTTACTCAAGATGCCTTCGACATCACCATGAATCGACCTACCGAACTCCGATGTCAGCACAATGTTCGTATGATCGAACAGCGACGATCCGGTGGTGCCATATTCGGTCTGCTTCAGCCGCTCGACAAACGCATGGAGTGGATTCCATAGATCGTCATGCATCATATCGGTCTGGTCCTTGTTACCAACCGGCTTGTCCTGCTTCCACAAGTTTTTGCGAGTATTGTGCGAATCAAAGCGGCGCACATCTCGCGATTCGATAAAGAATGCGCAGGATAGTCCCGCCCGCATCATCTCGTAGCTCATCATGGCCTGCACATTGACGTTCGGAGCAAACTTGCTGCGGGCCTTGTTACCATTAACGCTCCGGTAAGTAATCAGTTCGTCTTTGGTCGTGACGCCAAATCGTTCGCGCAGAGCTGGATCCTTGAACAGTTGCTGTAACTGGGAACGCTCCAGACCTCGGCCTTGATTGACGATCTGCTGATAGATGTTGCGCGCCGATTGGTAGCTACGAACCGCGTTGAGGTTCTCATCTTTGAGGATTTCTGAGTTGGCGTTCTGCAGAAACTTATCCACCGTGCGGGCAACGGCATCACCAGCCGTCTCCTCCATGCTCAGCAACGTCTTCCTCAGCTTCTCGGGAGTGCCAGCATAGATCGTGTGCGCATGCACGGGACCCAACGCGTGATAATATCCGCGCCGCCCTGTGTACTGCACTTCGTTTAATTCGCCATCGGATAGCCACCAGTGCCACGACAGGCTGGGCAGCACATAGGGTTGTCCGTACACTTCCGCAAACGCTTGCATCACCGAGCGTTCATCGTCTTGCCGCTCTTCCGTTTGCTTGAAACCGTAGTTGCCCATGTGGACCTTCAAACGCTCACGCGAATGGCCCGATCCAGTGTGCATGGAGCTGAGTACTGCCATGTCGCCAAACAAGTCCTTGCCCGGTTCGGCCAGATAGCCGTAACGGATGTTGCCATTGGTCTTGATCGTATAATCGTCTTGCCCCCACTTCAGCACGCGATAGCGTTCGTCGGATATGCATTCCAGCCGCTTGACGACGTTGTTCTCCGTGTTGACGGGATTGAACATGTCGTAACCACACCAACCACCTTCCAGATACCAATAAACTAAAAAGTGTGGGTCAGCATTGGCGTTTGTCGCCTCGGTGGCTAGTTGAGTAGCCCGACTATCGTAGGGCATACCGTAGGCTTGAAAGTGCGTGAGGAAGTCGGCGCATGTCAAGCCAGCGATGGACCCCAACGTGCGCCGCAAAAAGTTGCGTCGCGATGGCCACGGTGGACGAACCGCTTCAATACTCGCGCCGGCAATCCGGTCATCGATTTGACAAGTTGCCGAAGTATGGCTGCTGGTGGAATGTGTCATGGGAGAAAGCTTGATATATCAAGGATTGAGTTAGGTTGGATTACTGCGGTTGGGTTACTGGAGCGAGTTACTTAGGACTATGGCCTTCTAAGTATTCTGGAGAGGTGACGATGGCGCGGATCAAGGCTGGGATTTGAAAGTTGGTTTCGTGCACATGTTCCCACAATCGGCGATACAACTCGCGTTCATCTTCTCGATGGCGCAGCGGACGTCCAAAGTAGAAATTCACGTGAGTATTGATGATGGTGCGAATGAACCGTTCTTTGCGTGCGGCCTGAGTGGCGAACGCCTCCAGGCCTGAGCCTGTAAACGGATAATCCACCGAGGCACCGCGATCGCTGGCATCAATAGGCAATTCATACTCGTCTTTGAGTCGAAAGTCGCCATCGTCGGTCCAGTTGGATCGCTGAAACGCCAAGGGGGTCAAAATCTTATGGCAACTATAACAGACCGAGTTAGGATCGGTCGTGCCCAGGGCTGTGACGCCTTCACGCAACTCGACAATCTCCGGCGGCACTTCGTACACATAACCTAGAAACAACATCGACACCTGAGCCGCATAGTTGTAGTGTGGCAGGCCGGGCTTGCCTTGAATAAAGCCTCGAGTCGTTAAGACGCCGGTGCGCCCGTGGTAACTCGGTCGCTCCTGCTTCTGGAACTGGGCATCAGCGGTGTAGTCCGCTGTTAAGATCTCTTGGAACGGCCGTTCATTAAAAGCCACATGACACCACAGACGAGCCGGTTCATCTTGAACATCGGTTCCCTGGCTCTCCAGGTGCAGCCGAATACGATGAAAGTAAAACTGCTTGAACTCGTCAGAGGCCAGGTAACGGTCAGCCATCTGTGGCAGGGTGCTACCGCCAGTAAGCATGTTCAATTCGGCTTGCGTCGGCGATCGCCCCACCAGATCCAAGGCCAGTTTGACTAGTTGCAATCGCGACTTGATCGTGGGGTCTGGCGTGGCGAACAACGTCGTTGGTCGGGTGAACAGAAAATCAGGATGTCGAACCAGCGCCGCACACAGCGCGACCCAAGCCGCCTGGTCCACCCGGCGGCGCGGAGCGACGAAGGTCAGCTTGGGTGAGGTAGCATCGGCCAACTCAACGCGCGTACCTCCGGTTTGTCGCCAATGGTATTGCAAGGCCGCATGAGAGACGGTGTAACTGCTCGAGGCGTCGATGTGTATCGTCGCATCTGCCTTGGCCACGCGGGGATGCGCTACCTGGATGATGGGCGACGAGCGATGTGCATGGACCGTCAACGGCACCTGGGCTTCTTGATCGCGTTTGCCCGGGTAATAAACGCGCAGCGAATAATACTGCTCTGGCTGCCAACCGTTTTCACGCTTGGTGGCCAAGCGATACAAAAGCTCGCGCTCGCCCTTGTGTTTATTGTCATCGTGAAGTTTGGTGCCTTTGACGTTATACGCTTTGAACCGCCCTTCATCGAAGCGACTCCACGGCTGGTTGCCATCTGCATCCAAGCTGTCGATCAGAAACTCATTCTTCGTGTCTTGGGTGCTGGTGAACTCAATCGCTCCGGCGGTGACTTGATCCAACGTGCCATCGTTGGCGATGCGCACCAGGCTCTGTTCATCAAATTGAAATGAGGCCGCTGGAGCGAAGAAGGCCCGCGCGTCCTCGCTGCAATCGTAATAAAACTGAGCTTGACCTTTAGGCGGTACAACAGGCAGCGGTGAACTGACCAGCGTGTTGCCAGCCCGCGGACTGAACAATTCAACTAATACATTGTTGGCGTTGCGAGGGTTGGCTCGCCAACGCAAAACCAACTTGTACGCTCCGGCACGCTCGACCATCAGCGGTACGCGAATCAGGCTGAGCCCTTTATGCTGATTGCGATCTTCAAAGCTCGATATCCCGTCGTCATCCGATACTTGCCACGCGCCATCGAGTTCTATCTTGTCCATTTTGTCCGCGTCGGCGGACAGCGTTTGGACAATCGTGCCGGAGTCTACGTCGTAGATATCCAACCCAATAAACGACACGTTGCGAAACGTACCGAGATTGTGCAAGGCAACGCGCTGCCCGGCCACGCCAGGTTCCAGCCATATACTCTCGGCCAACGTCTGCTGGGCTATCTGGCTATTGACTGATTTGTTATCCGCCTGTGAGCTGGCAGAAGATTGCGTCTGATCGATCAGCAACTGCTGAACTTGCAGGGGATCTCCATCGACAGGCAAGCGAATCAACTGCTGGCTTTGCAGCATCGTTTCCGGATCGGTGACAGTCAATTCGAATCGCAGTTCATCACTGCGCGCCGAGATGGTGGATTCCAGTCCATAGACATCGCGAATTAACGAGTAAGCTTCCACCAGTTCTGCCTGGCTGGCCGGTCGGAAAAGAATTCTTTGATACAAGTGATCGATGGCGCTGCGATAATCTGGCTGTAGTCGAATCTCTCCGCGGCTCGACCCGGATTCGGATTCGGATACGGATACGGACGAGTCGCGGAGCGATTCGTCTACAAACGCACCGACTGGCT
>JADLDX010000534.1 GCA_020846515.1 Pirellulaceae bacterium | reverse complement strand
CTCCCCGAAAAAACACGCTGACGGCGTGTTTTTTCGACCCTCCCAGGCGCTGCGCTGGGAGGGTTAGTTCGGCTGCTGCGCAGCAATATATCCCCGAGAGGATTCGAACCTCTAACCTTCGGCTTCGGAGGCCAACGTTCTATCCAGTTGAACTACGGGGACCCACTGACATTCATCGATGATTCTAGCGTGTTGGTGCAGGTTGTAAACAGCCAACCGCGCCCAGGCAGCCTTGTGTAAATTACTTGATCAATCAAGTAAATTTGCACAAGGGCCTTCCATAGTCGGCATGCGATCTGGAGTTAGAGACCGTTGGCCTCAAGAGTTAGGCGGGGCGTTTGACAACTCGGCCACGAACGTCAGCCGGTTTGCGACGGGCGGTCGGACGACGATACAACTGGTTATTCCCCTGTTTACCAACTAGCTCGATCGCTTGACATTCACGCAAACAATAAGCCACCTTTTGAGCGAACCAGCGCGGACGTGCAATTTGTTTCGCGAGCTCTGCCGTATCGAAAGGTTTCGATAATCTCACTTTGGGTAACAATCGCCAAAGATCTGTGGCGGTTCGCAGCTCAAAGCGATCTTCGATCGTCAGCAAGGTCTGCTCTAACCGCGTGTAGTTCTTGCGTTTGAAACGATGCTCCAGCTTCGGGATGCGATCCTCGTCCAGATCGACTAGCAAGACTTCCAGTGTCAATCGCGGATGGGGAAACAGTTGAGTAAAGTGAACTAAATCAAGAAAAATGTCGGCCATCAATCCACGTTTGGGGCTTAGCCGGCGTCGCAGCGGCAGGCCCGTTTCGATATCGCGCGTCACGATCCACTTGCGAGCCACAATGGGTTTAACGATACGCAACTTTGGTTGCTCAGGATGATCGAGCAGTTTACGTGTCTTGGCTTTCAAGGCCCCCAGAGCCGCGTGCTGAATCTCGATCAATTCTCCCTGGCGGCTGATCGCGTCGATGCGGTACCCCGCATACGTGACCTCCGTCTCCTCAGGACTGGCCGCGTAAGTTAGCTTCAATTGGCGATGGAGTGAGGTTTCCATACCTCGGTGATCCGTACTCTAAAGTGAAAGCGGCCCGAATGCCTCAACAGGTCCGCAGCATTGTCGCCTAACCCAGCGACCAGTCGCAAGGGCATTTGTTGAGCAACGCCACAGCCTCTTCACTTTGCCTGTTGCCTTAAAACCCGAATCCGACGAGCCGACGTGCTATACAGTATTACCGACAGTATCGTCAAATGTGGCACTAACCAATGCCGAAATCCTTGACCGTGAGTAACGTTTTGAGGCTTAGACCGGCCTCTTCGATGGCCTCGCGGCCACCCTCCAGGCGGTCGATGACTGCCAGGATTCCCTCAACTTTTAAACCAAAATCGCGAGCCGCAGCTACGGCTGCCAAGGCACTGCCACCGCTGGTCACGACGTCTTCAACGATCACGACGCGCTGGCCCGCGACGACGGGACCTTCCACCTGACGTCCCATGCCGTGCTGCTTGGCTTCCTTACGCACGATGAACCCTTTTAAGTCCAAGCCGCGTTGGCCGGCTAAGGTGATCGTCGAGGCAGTGATTGGGTCGGCTCCAATGGCCATGCCACCAATGGCATCCGGCAAGTCGCTGCCCAGCAGATCCAACATTCCAGCCGCCACTTGATTGGCACCCTGCGGATGCAGTGTCAGCTGCCGACAGTCGAGATAAAAACTTGCCTTCTTGCCACTGGCCAGTGTAAAGTCGCCGAAACGTAACGATTGCTGCTTGATGAGTTCTTCTAGACGCGCGCGATCGTAAACGGTCATGGAGTTATTGCTTTTCAAAAATAGTCTGGGGTTGAAAACGTTTTAAGCAGCGGTAGCTTGATGGACTCATGCCAACCAACAAGCCACGCGCCGTCGATGTGCTTACTTCAGTTATCTAGGAACTCGATGAGCGAACGCAGCATGGCTGCCGTAGCGCCAGCGTCTTGATGCGGCTTGGGTTTATCAGCGAAAGCTGGTCCGGCGATGTCGATGTGCAGCCAAGGTTTTTTATCGACAAAACGTTCGAGGAACTTGGCGGCGGTAGTGGCTCCACCCCAACGACCATCTCCAACGTTCTTGATGTCAGCCACCTGACTGCTAATTTGGTCATCAAAGAATCGATGCATTGGCAACGGCCAAACCAGTTCCCCGGCTCGCTCCGCGGCCGATTGGAATCGCTGTTGCAACTGTGCGTCGTTGGTCATCAAGCCAGCGATATCGACTCCCAAAGCCACCACACAGGCACCGGTTAAAGTGGCCAAATCGATGATGCATTCCGGCTGCTGTTCCAGCGCTACGTTGAGCACATCGGCCAGGACCAGCCGGCCTTCGGCATCCGTATTGTGAATCTCGATGGTCGTACCGGAACGCGCTGTGAGCACATCACCTAAACGAAAAGCGCTGCCGCTGATCATGTTCTCGACCAGTCCCACCAGACCGACGATTGGCTGCTCTAATCCTAAAAGTGCTGCAGCTCGCAGTGTACCTAGGACTGTGGCGGCGCCGGCCATGTCACATTTCATCGTCAGCATGCCATCGGTCGGCTTGATTGATAGTCCGCCACTATCGAAGGTGACTCCCTTTCCAACCAAGGCTACCGCGGGCTTTGCTTGTTTGCCCGCATAACGCATGATCAATAGGCGCGGCGGTGTTTGCGAACCGGAGGCGACCCCGAGCAGCGATCCACAACGTTCTTTGCGCAGTCGAAGTTCATCCCAAACTTCTATTTCTATGCCGCATTGGTTGCACATGGCCACAGCCCGCTCTGTAAACGTGCTGGGGGTTAGTAGATTGGGCGGCAAGTTCACGAGTTCGCGCACCAGCAGCATGCTTTCGCCCACAATCTGGCCATGCTTCCCGCTCGCATCATGCGGCGTGAGGAAGATCCACTCGTCAGCCGTCTTGAAGTTCTTCTCGGCTCGTAGCAGATCCTGCCCTACGCCGCCATTGATCACCGCCGAAACGGCTGCGGTCGTTAATTCCGCAGAAACATCCAACGCCAGCCCAACGGACTGTCGTGAGCGATCGGCCAATCGCTTGGCCGCTGCCCCAGCCATCCGCGTGACCTCCATCACATTCAGTTCTGCGATGGAACCACCGCCACATACGATCAGCAACTTAGCTGAAATGCCAGTGGGTGAATAAATCGAAAACGTTTTGCCTGTCTTTGTCGATAACTCACCACTGGCAATTAGTCGTTCCAGCAAGCCACCCATGGCCTGGTCAACCTGCTTAGCCGACCCGCTAAGACCTTGGTCGTGGGCCACGACCACCAAGGCGTCTACGTTCAATCCCGTGGGGGAAGCAGTCGATGTCGTAAGTTTCATACTAGAAGTGTCTTCCTAATGGTTCACCTTCGGGCCACAAATGATTAAAACTAGCGGACCGCGATTTGATCTACATTTCTTCCTATTCGGCCGATTATGTTACTGCATTTCTTTGCACTCGGGCTAATACTCCTAGCTTTCTTGCCCGTGGGGCTAATGAGAAGCAATTTACCGTTGTTTCGCAAATTGCCAACGGCAGGCAAGAAGCCATCAGCCGGTGAGCAATCGGCAATCACTCCCACCCAGGACGATCAGGCGGCGAACAAGCCAGGCAATACGACCAAGTCGGCTGCGAAGAAGAAAAAGAAGTCCGGGCCACCGGAAACAGAACAACCCCGCCAAGCATCAGTGCTTTCAGTGCCCACCGCGCCATTGGTTTCTGTGCTTATACCAGCTCGCGATGAAGAGGCGTCTATCGGCGAGTGCTTGACCAGCATACTCGCCTGCTCATGGAGCAATCTGGAAGTCATCGTGATGGATGACGGCTCCAGCGACAGGACTGCCGCCATCTGCGAATCGATGGCCCAATCAGACAGCCGAGTGAAGTTGATGACCGGTCGCGAGTTGCCGATGGGGTGGAATGGTAAACAGCGGGCATGTTGGCTGATGGCGCTGGCAGCTCAGGGCCAGTGGTTACTGTTCTTGGACGCCGACGTGCGCTTGACCCCAGACGCCATTCCCAGGTTGATAGCTCAAGCCGAAGGCGAAGGTATCGATTTGCTGAGCGGATTTCCTAAACAAGTGACTGGCACCTGGCTGGAGAAGTTGATGATTCCGCTGATGCACTTCATTTTGTTGGGATACCTACCACTGGCGCGCATGCGCGATTCAACGGGTGCTGAGTTCGCGGCGGGTTGTGGCCAACTATTTCTGGCTCGGCGAACAGCCTACATGACCTGTGAAGGTCACAAGTCCATATCCAGCTCGCGACATGATGGTGTGAAACTGCCACGCTCGTTTCGCAAGCAGCGATTCATAACGGACATTTTCGATGCTTCCGACATCGCCACGTGTCGCATGTACCATAATGCCCAACAAGTGCTGCGTGGATTGCTCAAGAATGCCAGTGAAGGCATCGGTAGTCCGCGGACCATTATCATCTTCACCATCCTGTTAGGTGG
>JADLDX010000533.1 GCA_020846515.1 Pirellulaceae bacterium | reverse complement strand
GCTGATACCGCCCCATCGTTTAACAGTCAGCCGAAGGCGTACTTGGCATACCGGGTAACGCCCTGGCGCTGATGCGGCGTTGAAGAAACCGGGGCTAACGCCGACTAACGCCCTGCGGCTGATACCGCCAATCGTTTAACAGTCAGCCGCAGGCGTACTTGGCGTACCGGGTAATGCCCTGGAGCTAATGCGGCGTTGAAGAAACCGTGGGCTAGCGCCAATACGGCTAAGCGGTTGGGCGTGTCCGAGGGTAGATCATCATAGTTTGCCCAGCATCGTGTAGATCGCAATCAGGGCTTGGTTCATCATTTCTTCGCCAGCCCCCACGCTGACCCAGCTGACGGCAGCGTCGGCTCCGTAGCCACCTTCGGCTGCGCCTTCGATCGTTGGAAAGTACATGTGATGACCATTGCAATAACCAAAGAGCAATGTTTTATCAGCCCGGGAACGCTCTTTTAATCGCAAACTGTGTTGGCAGAAGAATTCACCGGATCCACCGACGATTGCTAGCTCTCGATTGATCAGGACGGTTGTAAGCGTGGGACGAATCCGATTGTGCATCAAGTCTTCCGAGATCGACGCTGCGGCTAACTCAGCAAAGAAGGCTTGGCCAAATACCAACTGTGTCACGGGATTGGACATTGGCAGACGAGTAGGAAAGTCGAATACTTCCTCCCGGGCATCCAGTCGCGGTCGCGTGTTCGACTTGGTCTGGATGGTTGCTGAAACCGAAACGACTTCTGCTGCCAGCGCTTGGCCGAAGTCTTCGATGCGGCGTTTCTCCGGCGGAGGATTGGGTGAAAGATCGCCAGCAGCACCTTGCATAAAGACGCAATTGGTGCCCAGTTGCTGCTCGACGGCGCTGGTCATCTGACCGGGCCAATCGGCTGAGAAACGCAGATCAGCGGCGTCCAGCAGCGTGGCATGCGCCGCGTAATGGACCACCAACGCGATCGTCCGACCTTGCAAGTCATCCAAACGAATCACGCTCAGCTCGTTATCAACGGGCTTGGGCTCCAGTTTGCTATGGCGATTGCGATTCAGGCCCACTGGCTTGGATCCCCAGCCGATCGTGGCAGGCTTGAGATCCGCAGCAGCCGCGACGATGACGTCGATAATCTTTTGTTCCAGTTTCTGGGCATAAGCGACCGCGGCATCGAAGGCTCCCCTGCCCTTGCCCGGTTCGTCGAGCAATTCAATGACGGGCCCGTGATGAGTATGCGAACCGCTGATCAGCAGCCATTGAACACCGGCTTTGTCAAGGACGGCTGCGCGAATACGAGTCATCATGGCGTCGGTGGGCGAGCGTCCCAGGTCTACACCGACCATGGCCAGCTTCTTGCGCCCGGCTTCGAATACGACAGCTTTCGCCAACAATGGATCGCGTACTCCAGTCGACAAGGCTGCATGTCGCGCTCCATAACCCCACATGGGTGTCGGCTGAGTCGGCGTGATGTCGACTTTGGCAAACCCAACCTGCATGTCAGCCGCCAGGCTTTTGTGGCTGCCGGGACCGAGACTCAAACAGATAACCACCAGAAGACCGACCAGCCGATGTGCGACGTTCATAATGCTCTTCGATAAAGTGCGTTTGCTGTGCGTGAGTTCAAACAGAAAAGATCATCGATGGTCTTAAAATTGCAAACTTGCAAAGCCAAACTTTGTTTCGTGCCCGTGTGAGGTGATTTCCACCAGGTAGCCAACGTCGAGTAACTCATTCAAGTGCCATTGTATGAGTCGGCGGTCTTCGAAGACGTGATGTGCCGGCATTGAGTTGGCAAATTGACTCAGTCGGTTGACTTCCAATTCGTCGTGTCGGCCTGACGGGCCCAGCGTTTCAACTAGATGACCTTGAAAGTCATTGATCAATGGAATCAAAGCTGATTCTACGGTCTTAGTCGCGCCCGGCGGTTGATCAGCCAGGCACCGATCTAACAGAGTAATCATTTCGAGGACAAATGTATGCCGCGCGGGTTGCAAGTGGCATCGCGTACCGATCACCTTGTTGGCCCAACTCCTAGCGCTGCCATCCGCCTCGCCGAACTCTTGAGCCATGGCCGTCCAGTCACAAACCATTTCAATCAAATCGACGTCGAGCATCTCGTTCGGATCGGCATGGAATTCATGATGATGGCGGTTGTTGCGGTAGTGATGTTGCATGGCCGCCTGAGCCAACTCGGGGACGCCAGGGGGATATTCAAAGGGTCGGCCTTGGCGAATGTGTCGGTGATACTCGGTTACCCAGATATAGCCCAAGCGTTCATGACTGCCGAATTTGGAGAGATCGTGCATGCGTGCGCGGTCATACAACGCCTGCGCGTGTTCGGTGTGACCGGCCATTAACTTTAAACTTCTGCGGACTCGTTCAATATGTTGGGCGGTGCGCTGATGAAAAAAATCGATCATCGCGGGCGTTGGCGCCGGAGGCAGCGACATAGTTATGGATTCGTCAATTGATTTATGTGTAAAGTAATATTCCGACCGAAAGGGCTCCGCTTGCCCTGAACACCCAGTACTCCGGGGAAACTGGGGACGCGGCGTGAGCAGCACGCTCCGGCATGCAGCCGACTATCGGTTCCATGTCAACCTAAGACGGTGCCTGCCAAAAGAATAAGTAAACATCCATCGTCGGGCGGAATACCTGAGTCCTGGTTATAATTTGTCGTCGACGATTTTCAAACCAATACCCGGAGGAACAAGTATGATACGTTTTTTTATGGCATTGTTCGGTGTGTTGGCACTGGCAAACCAAGTCTCGGCGGAGAATTGGGCGCATTGGCGAGGTCCCACGGGAAATGGCACAGCACAAGGCAATCCGCCAGCCCAGTTCAGTAGCACGCAGAATGTCAAATGGAAAGTGGCCATCCCTGGCAAAAGCTCAGGCTCACCTGTCGTGTGGGAGAAGCAAGTTTTTGTGGTGACATCCGTCCCCAGCGAAAAGAACCCCGCGACCCTGGCATTTCAAGTTCATGCCTATGATCGAGCCACCGGAAAACAGCTCTGGAAACAAACGGCTGTGGAAGCGACTCCGCATCAGGCGACGCACAATACCAATACGCACGCTTCGGCCTCGCCGTGTACCGATGGCCAACACGTGTACGCCCACTTCGGTTCGCGCGGCCTGTTCTGTTACACCATGGATGGCCAACTGGTTTGGAAACGCGACTTGGGTGACATGACCACGCGCAATGATTTTGGTGAAGGCAGTTCACCGACTTTAGCGGGCGATTTGATCATTGTGCCATGGGATCACGAGGGGCCATCGGCACTTTTTGCGCTCAATAAACTCACGGGTGAAACCGTGTGGGAAGTCAAACGAGACGAACCAACCTGCTGGGCTACGCCGTTGGTGGTCGAGTATCAGGGGCAGAAGCAGGTCGTGATGAACGGCCAGAAATTGGCACGCGGCTACGATCTGAAGACCGGCAAGTTGTTGTGGTGGTGCGATGGTCAAACCGAACGGCCATGCGCTTCAGCCGTGGCGTTGGGCGATACTGTTTTCGTGGGCAGTGGCTTTCGCGGGTCGTTTATGGGGGCCTTCAAGTTGAGCGGCCAAGGCGACATTGAAGGTACCAAGAGTGTCGTGTGGACATTTCATCAGGACACACCCGACGTGGCCTCACCGCTGCTCTCTGGCAATCGTCTGTATTTCTACAAGGGCAAGTCAGGACAGTTGACTTGTCTGGATGCGAAAACGGGGCAACCGCATTTTAGCGCCGTTCGCGTGCCTGGCATCTCGAGCACTTATTCTTCGCCGGTGGCCGCGGGTGGCAAAGTCTATTTGACAGATCGCTCCGGTACGATCGTCGTCATTGAAGACTCCGATACGTTTAAAGTCGTCGCCACCAATTCGCTGGACGAAGGTGTCGATTCGACACCGGCGATTGTCGACAATGCGAGGTTTGTGCGCGGGGCTGCGCATCTGTTCTGCATTGCGAACTAACCCTCCCTTGGGGAGGGTCGAAAAAACAGGCGCTACTGCAGCCTGTTTTTTCGGGGAG
>JADLDX010000532.1 GCA_020846515.1 Pirellulaceae bacterium | reverse complement strand
TGGCGTCAGCCCAGTCGGGGAGGGCGCCGGCCCCGACTAACCAAGCATGAAGCGTGAACTAACCCTCTTGCTGCATAGCTGCGGGAGGGTCGCCCCGCGGCAGCGTGGGCGGGGAGGGCCAGCGGTGCTAACCAAGGCTCGCAGCGCCTCGCTGCTAACTCGCCCGCGCGGCGCACGCACCCTCCCCGAAAAAACAGGCTGCAGTAGCGCCTGTTTTTTCGACCCTCCCGGGCGCTGCGCTGGGAGGGTTAGTTCCGAGCTAAGCTGCGCTTGGGAGGGCTAGAGTGCAAAACCGTGTCGGCGTTGCATGACGTCGCGGACGGTTTCGGTAATGGTGCGTAGGGCGAAAGGCTTTTCCAGAACAGGCGAGTCAGCCAGCGCTAGGGCTTGCTGGGCAATCGCCTCGTTGATTTCGGCCGTCATCAGAATGCAGGGTAGGTTCGGTACCTGTAAACGGCGAATTTCTTCCAGCGTTTCCAGGCCGCTCAGACGAGGCATGTGCACATCGAGGATGGCCAGGTGCAAGGTAATGCGGGAGTGAACTACCTCCAACGCTTCGCGGCCATCGCCGACCAGAGTCGTGCGATATCCTCGGCGTTGAAAAACCTCCGCCAACGCGGCGCGCAGCGCTTCATCATCGTCTGCGATTAGGATTTGTGGTTCATTAAATTGCACTTCCGAACTCCTACGACAGGCTGGTACTGGCCAACTCAGGCTGCCGTTGTTGCAGTGCTCACGTACCCTAGTAACTCGTCGAGCATTAAGCGTACCAACTTCGAATTATGCGTCCGATCAGGGTGCCACGCCAAGCTAAACTGGGCGAGTTACTCTATTTTCTACACGAAATTTAGCTCTTTTCCAGCATGATATGCCAGGATAGCAGTCACGGTTGCGGTATGATTTTTAGGATAACTCGGATTTGGCAGTCTGCCAGTTCCGCGGGCGGGCCATTCCGACCACCCCCTGAGTCTACAACGCACCAGAGTTGGCATGTCGCTCAAGTCTCGAATCGGTCCCCTGGCCCTCGAAGCCCCGCTGGGCAAACGTACCGCCTCCGGTCAGGTCTTTCGCGCTATCCACGTCGAACAACGTAAGCTTTTGGTCGTGCGTGTCTTTCCCGTACCGCTCGGACTGACTCCCGAGAGCCGACAGGACTTTGCGGTTCAATTGGAGCAGCTCAAGCAATTGCGGCATCCCAGTATTGTGCGTTGCTATGGAGGTGGCTTTGATGCGCGCAACGCCTACCTGGTCTACGAAATGATCGACGGTGAATCGCTCGACAAATTGTTGGCCCGTCGGCATCGACTTCCCTGGGAAACGGCATTCGCCTATGGCAAACAACTGGCCGATGCCCTGCAATACGCCCATCTGTTGGGTTGGGTTCATGGCCGCCTCCGACCGGAAAAGCTGCTTTTGCCCCACTTGCTTTCCCAGTCTCAAGGTAGTGACGCCGCTGCACCAACTCAGGACCTAATTAAACTTACCGACTTCCGAAGAGAGGCAATCGCGTCGGCTATCGGTGGCGCGCCACCGGGGCTGGACGAACTGATGTATGTCGCCCCCGAATTGCTGGCACCGGACGCAGTTCCCAGCGAGAAGAGTGATCTGTATGCGTTGGGCGCTGTCCTCTACACCATGTTGGTTGGTCAACCACCGCTAATCGCCGGTAACATCTCGGAACTGATGGCGCACATGCAGCGCACTGTTCCGGCCAGTGTTCAATCGCAAGTGCTTGATTGTCCGATTTGGCTGAGCGCTATTGTTGATCAACTGCTGGCAAAAGATCCGCAGCAACGTCCGTTTGGCGCAGCCGCCGTCTGCCTGGCGTTTAAAGAGGCTGAGCGTCGTGGTATCGAAGGGGCTGGCGTGTTGCAGCATGCTACCGGTGGATTCAGTCCACTGAAATTGAAGCAGGCCGATCGTCAAGAAGCTGAAAAGGTCTTGGGGATTAAGCCCAAAAAGGTTCGACGTTCACGGGAACAACCGATCTGGGAAAGCGCCTGGGCACTGGTCGGGGCTCTCGTGCTGAGCGTAGCCCTGGCGGTTTGGTTGATGTTGCCTCTTAGCCGAACGACCCTGCGAGCCCGGGCCGAGAAATTGTTGGCCAGTGAGGAGTTTGACGATTGGGATTCAGCTCGCGATCTCTATCTGGATGATCTCGTAACACGTTTCCCAGATACCGAAGACGCCACTTGGGCCCGCTCGCAAATCGACTACGTCGATTCAGTGGATGCCGAGCGCCGGTTGGAACGCATGGCGAAAAACAATCGCACGCCAGAACGTGAAATCGAGCGACGTTATCTCGAGGCCAGCCGCTACGAAAAGTTCGGCGATCGTATCACGGCTTTGGAAATGTATCGCAGCATGGTCAAACTCTTGTCAGATGACCCAGCTGATTTGCCGGTGGTTACTCTGGCTGGTCGTCGCATTAAAGAGTTAGAGTCCCGGCCTTTGGATGCAGATGAACTTCAGAAATTGCTCATGTCGAAGTTGAATGAAGCGGACGAGCTGTTTAAAAAGGGCAGTGTCCAAAACGCCAGGGAAATCTGGGAGAGCGTATTGCATCTATATGCCGACAATCAAGAGTTGGCGGCTCCGGTCTCCACTGCCCGTAGCCGCTTGGATGGACTCAAATGACCGCCAACTTGCTTACAATGAGCACGTGGACTCGTCCTTCCAAATTTACGTGCCTTACTCCCGAATCGGACGCGTCCACGTGCTTAGCGTGCAGTTCCCGCCTGGTACATCTAAGGATCTTGCCCATGTTCGTCGCGATTCGATGCTTACTAGTTTGGTTATCGATTCTCTGTCTGTCGTCGCTACAGGCCGATGAATGGCCGGGTTGGCGCGGCCCTCGAGGAGATGGGCATAGTGCAGAGACATCGCTGCCGACTAAGTGGGACCAACATTCCAATGTGGCTTGGAAAATCGACTTGGCTGGGGATGGACATGCTTCTCCGGTTGTGTGGGGAGAGCGACTGTTTTTGGTAAGCTGCGACAAGTCAAGTGGAGCCAGAAAACTGACCACTTACAACGCGCATACCGGCAGCGTCATGTGGGAACGCAAGGTTATTGATTCACCATTAGAGACCAAACATTCGCTGAACAGTTATGCGTCCAGTACGCCGGCGACCGACGGTCAGCACGTATATGTCACGTTTCTGGAATCCGACAATCGAACCGTGGTGGCTACCAATGTCTCGGCGCCCCGCGATGTAACCATCGGCCGCATGGTCGTGGCGGCCTACGACATGCAAGGTCAGCAAAAGTGGCTGGTGCGATCTGGAGATTTTGTCAGTGTCCACGGATATTGCACTTGCCCTGTGTTGTTTGGCAACCTGTTGATTTTGAATGGCGACCATGATGGCGAATCGTTCATCGTGGCCTTGGATAAACGCAATGGTCAAGAGATATGGCGAGTCGCGCGAGAACATAAGACTCGCAGTTACGTGACGCCGATCATTCGAGACTTTGGTGGCCGAACTCAGATGATTTTATGTGGCAGTAAATCGGTAACCTCTTACGAGCCGTCGACAGGCAAACTGATTTGGCACATGGACGGACCGACGGAACAGTTTGTAGCTTCGATGGTGGACGATGGTCAACGTGTGTTTTTGACAGCCGGATATCCGGATCGTCACATTTTGGCCATCGATCCGACTGGGACAGGCAACGTAACGGATTCCCATGTCTTATGGCGGTCTAAGAAGAACTGTGCTTACGTGCCATCGCCCATCGTAGTTGGGTCTTATTTTCTCGTAACCAGTGACGATGGTATTGCCAGTTGTTATGACGCCAGCAGTGGAGAACGTTTGTGGTTCGAACGGCTGGGCAATCACTACAGTACCTCGCCGATCGCCGCCGCCGGGCTGGTCTACTTTACGGCAGATAATGGAATCACGAAGGTGGTGAGACCGGGCCGCACGTTTGAGTTGATTTCGGAAAACTCATTGGGTGAAGCCTGTTATGCGTCGGCCGCGGCCAGCGCGGGGCATTTGTTCTACCGGACGACTGGGCATCTGGTGAGCATTGGCGCCAAGCCTTGATGGGAACAGAGCGTGCGCCATACAAAGCGCGAGCTTGATCTGTCCCCATCTATGTTTCTACACTCATCGACCCACGGCAGCGCCGATGGCGGCACCGATGGATGCGCCTACGTTTGCACCGGGAGAGTAATACCCACCCCCGTAAGGATTGCCATTGAATGAGTTACCGTAGAAGCTGCCACCGTAGGGTCTGGTGTTGTAGCCGCCATAATAGCTGTTGACACCATAACCGTTACCTTAATAGCTGTTGCCGTATCCAGTGCCGTACGATCTCAATCCGTAGCTTGGTGTCACGTAAACGCGACCGCTCGAGTAGCTACGCGGGGCATAGTATTGGCTATTGGAGTAGACGCGTGGGGCGCCATAATAGCGGGTCGCAGGCGCTCGGTAACTGCTAGAGTATCCGCCTCTATAGCCGCTATACCCTCCACGCCCCCGATTGCGGGCGGATGCATCATCGCTAACAGCGACGATTGTTACCAAGCCCAATAGGCCCAAAGCGGCAGCTTTCCAAAGATTTCGAACCATGATCAATTTTCCCCTCGCTCAACTTGTCAAAGACACAGTGGGTGTTACGAAACGGCTCAGGGAGTAATAGACACCCTGGTACACGGCACATTTCGTGATCCGAGGGACAAAACTGAGCAACCTGTGTGCCGGGCGGAACAACCGTGGGTATTTACCCGAAACTTCCCCTCTTTACTGGACAAATAGGTGAGGGTGGCCTAATTTTCCACGTCGGAGGTAAAGTCCTAGCCATGGTCGGCAGGTTGAAAGGCCAGCCTTTCGTCTAATAGGCTTTACCCCAAACGTTCTGCACTGCCCTGCAGATATCTTCATCCCTGGTTGAACCCTAAAGCCGTTCCTGAGTTCGATGCAATTCTGCTTCGCCGGGTGAGGCTGCTGTGAATTGGCATGCGAGTCGAGACGCATGGCCCAAAGTTCCGGACGGACGTCGAAGTCGACGTCCGGGGAATACACCTCGCTGCAATCAGCTCCCCGAGCATTGCTGTCTGTGGATCCTAAAACGCAACCACCTTCGTCGATTCAAGGAGCTTCTATGTTTGACAAAGCCGACGTATCGCCCAATGAAAATTCGTCACTCAGTACCCAACAGTTCCTGACGTTTTCGCTCAGCGATCAGGAGTTTGGGATCGAGATCCTGCGCGTTCAGGAGATCAAGAACTACAGCCGAGTCACGCCCATTCCTAATTCACCGCCTAATGTGAAGGGCGTCATGAACCTGCGTGGCACGGTTATACCAATTGTCGACTTGCGCAACACACTAGGCATGCCCAGTGCTGATTATGACAAGTTTACCGTGATTATCGTCGTCAACATTGAATCTCGTATCGTCGGCCTGGTCGTCGATGCGGTGTCTGATGTTATGGACGTTAACCAATCGGACATTGAGGTACCGCCCACGTTGACCAGTGAAGCTGGTTCATCCGTGGTCAACGGTATCGCTAAGTCTGCTGACCGACTGATCACCATCTTGAACATTAGCAACTTGATTAGCGTTGAACCGGCCGTAGCGGCTGTAGCGTAACTCGAGCGATCCGAGTCTGTCAGGCGTCCCAGTCGAGACCTGACGCATGATCGCGACGTCCAGTAACTTCAAACCTTTCTCAGTAACCAATTTTTGCCCGATAGAGATTAAATATGCAGATTTTGAATCGACAAAATGCCAGTACGCTTTTCTTGATGACTTTGGGGTGTTGCCTTTCCAGTCTAGTAGTATTGGGCACCCTGGCAGTCACTACCGTCAATCAGGTCAAAGTTGGCGGTGATTTGCACAGCCAAGTCATCGAAGGCAAGGACCTGATCGCGGACATCCTGCCGCCACCGGCGTTCATCATCGAGTCCTATCAAGTCGCCGGCCAGTTGTTGCAGACTAAGGACACTGCGGATCGGGATGCCATGTATGCCAC
>JADLDX010000531.1 GCA_020846515.1 Pirellulaceae bacterium | reverse complement strand
CCCAGGGTACGTTTACGCTGCCTCGAAGTGCGGAAGAAGAAGAAGAAGAAGAAGATATGACGAGTCGCGGAGCGATTCGTCCACGTTAGACCAGATCCTGTTTGCGCCGAGTCCTGGACGCGCTGCGATTGCAGGACTCGCAGATTCCGTGAATGATCAAGCGGTGCGATCGGACGCGAAACCGATACTGTTTGGCCACTTCTTCACGTAATTGCACCAATTGGTCGCTCTGAAATTCAAGCAGTACGTGGCACTTTACACAGTACAAGTGGTCATGCTCTGGATAGCCGTAGTCATGTTCGTAGACACTGCGGCCGTTGAGTTCAAAACGACGCAGCAAGCCCGCGTCCACAAACTCTTTTAACGTGCGATAGACAGTTGGGCGACTGACATGATTCGCCTCGCCCTTGCGCGGCAACTGATCGATCAATTGATCGGCATCAAAGTGCTCATGCCGACTGAAAACCTGCTCGACCAGGTAGCGACGCTGGTCGGTACTGCGCAGTCCGCGACTTTGAAGATACTCTTCAAAACGATCCGCTGGAGATTGCGAGACGCTTACAGCATCGAACTGAAGAGCGTTGTTTTCACTCACTGAACAAACCCTAACTGAACCAATTGGGGATAACGAACAGAAAACCGAAGGGCCCGAGGCATAACGAGTCCTGCTCGGGCTATCGATCATTGTAGACAGATAGGTGGATCTTTCCCAGTTGGTCGCTGCGTATGCCAATTGGTCGCTGCGTTTGAATAGGGAGCAGCAGAGGCCATCCAGCCAGTGCGTCACCCATCCAAATGCTTCATTAAGCGTACGCGTCTAAGAAGCTATCGAGAGCCCCGGACATGCGTTCTGGACTATCGTAATTGCCTTGGGCTATCGCTTGACGCAAGGCGTTGACCTTTTCCCAGCGAATGCCTTCGGTCTGACTACTCGGGTCAGCCGCTTGGGTTTGGCTGATCAATTGAGCCTCAGCGGACAAATCCAGTTGATCGGTAGCTTGGGCCGACTGCGCATGGTCGCTTGGAGCAGCCCGGCCGCCGGCGGAATTGCGTTGAACGCCAGATAGACTCTGGGCAGCCTGAGCATGGCTCAAACCATTAATTTGCATGGAAATCACTCCCCTGCGATTGGCATCACGTGCGGAAAACTAAGTTGTGGACAGCTATGGAACGCTTTTGATCAGTCCGCGCCAGGGGCGCGACCAATCGATCTTGGGCCACGACCAGGTTTTGAGACCCGTCGGGCTATTTCAGAAGTGCGTCGCATTCCATGTCGGAAAGTAGCGCTGTCCATGACCGCAGAGGGTTGACTTCGCGAACGCTTCTAGAAGCAAACGTGGTTATCGTCGCCACGGCCACCCCAGTCCCGTCCTTCTCGCCGTTTTCCGGTTATTTGCAACACAGCAAGGCTAGCAAACCTGCAACTTAATCTGTCTAGCTAGCATTGCAGCTTCCGATTCCATTCAAACTGTTCAGACTCCTGTAACTGACTTTCCGACAAGTATAGGCAGTGTCCCAGCCCCAAAGCCAGGGCAGTTCTAGGATTTAAGGCTCTCGCGGCAGAAGGCTGGCAAATTGGACTTGAGCACTCCTTCCGCGGCCGTTACATTGTGGGATTCTTTGAATTACCAAGGAAAACAGGCTCTCAACACCAGAATTTGCTCAGCAAAGTTAAGGTTCGCCATGAAAGACGGCACTCATCCAAATTACCACCAAACCAAGGTCACCTGTGGCTGCGGTAATTCCTTCACGACCGGCAGCACCCGCAAGGAACTGAAGGTCGACATTTGCTCGGCCTGCCATCCGTTTTACACTGGCAAGCTGAAGTACGTCGACACCGCCGGACGCATTGAGAAGTTCCAGTCGAAGTTTGCCGCCGGCAGCTACGCCAGCTTGCAGTCGAAAAAAGGCAAGAAGAAGTAGCTTCGTGCGCCTGCCAGTGCCCGCTGGGACGCAGTCTATGCCTTTCAAGCGATCGATGTTGGCTTTTAAATGTCCAAATTAGGGTACCACCGCTAGGTGATACCCTCGGCGTTTACAAGTTTCCATTTGCAGACGACGCTCTTGGGCCAATGGATGTGTCCCATATCTATTTCATCGTTTGCAGGCCACGTATCGAACCACTACGCGCTGGGCGAGATCTCCTTCTAAGCGCGTCGGCACAGATCGAAACTTTCCCGGTCCGTAACTTGGCCGTACCGTTGAGCCAGCCAGCCCAGCCGATGAAGCCCAAATTGCTGGCATCTCGCAGCACTTCAGACCAGCTTACTCCCCTAAACCCAATCGATTTGACCGACAGATCATGAATGTTCGAGCTGAACTAGAAGGCAAACTGAAACGCTTCGAAGAGCTGGAAGGCATGATGAGCCAGCCCGAGGTTATGGATCAGTCCAACAAAATGGCGGCTTATGCGCGCGAGCATGGGTCGTTGGCCAAGCTGGCCAACAAGTTCAAGCACTACAAGAAACTCAGTGAAGACATACAAGGCTTGGCTGAAATGGCCGGCAGTCACGATGCCGACGAACGCGCCATGGCACAAGAAGAAGTCACCAGTCTACGGGCCGAGCGAGAAAAGCTGTGGAATGAACTGCTGGAAATGACCATCGGCGGTGAAGATGCGACGCGCTCGCGCTGCGTAATGGAAATTCGCGCCGGCACCGGTGGAGAAGAAGCTGCCTTGTTTGCACGTGACCTGTACGAAATGTACAAGTCCAACGCAGTTCTCAAGGGCTGGAAAGTCGAAGTCATGGATGCCAGCCCCTCGGAACGCGGCGGCTTTAAGGAAATTATTCTGGGATTTGATGGCGAAGGCGTTTATCGCGAACTGCAATTTGAAAGTGGCGGCCATCGCGTCCAACGTGTGCCCGAAACCGAAACGCAAGGACGCATCCACACTTCGGCCGCCACCGTGGCTGTGCTGGCAGAGCCAGAAGACGTTGAAATCGATCTCAAGCCTGAGGACTATCGTACGGACAAGTTCTGTGCCAGCGGTCCCGGCGGCCAGCACGTCAACAAGACCGAATCGGCAATTCGCTTGACGCACTACGAAACAGGGATTGTGGTTCAGTGTCAGGACGAAAAGAGTCAACACAAGAACCTGGCCAAAGCCATCCGCGTGCTCAAGAGCCGACTGTACGATCACAAACGTCAGGAAGAGGCCAAACGTCGCTCCGATACGCGGAAAACGTTAACCGGATCGGGCGATCGCAGCGAACGCATTCGCACCTATAATTTTCCTCAGAATCGAATCACGGACCATCGCATCGGCCTGACGCTCTATAAACTGGACAGTGTCATTTCCGGTAATCTAATGCCGGTGACTACCGCATTGTTGGAATACGAACGCGATCAAATTCGTGATGACGACATGGAGGAAGCATGAGTACCGCTGAAGCGTGGACCGTAGGACGGCTGCTGACGTGGACGGCTGAGTATCTCAAGAAGTATGGTTCGACCTCGCCGCGACTGGACGCCGAGGTTCTCTTGGCTGAGGCTCGCCACTGCGCACGCATCGACCTGTATACAGCCTTTGCTGAAGAACCGTCGGAAGAGGTGCGCGCTTCGTTCAAGGAAATGGTACGACGCCGCGCCGAAGGTGCCCCCGTGGCTTACCTGGTCGGTCGCAAGGAATTCTACTCGCTCAGCTTCGAAGTCAATCCAGATGTGCTGATCCCAAGACCCGAGACCGAACACCTGGTCGTGGACGCCATCGACCGCGCCAAGCAGTTAACCGGCCAGGCGCCCAACAGCACCCAGACTGCACCGACTGCCACGGCTGCAACTCAGCCCACAGCCAGGGTTCACGAGACACCGAACCAGCCAAAGAACCAGCCAAAGAGCCAACCAACCAGCCAGTCAACGGGCTTGTCAGCCAACAATTCAGCTGGCGAGCCAGCCAGTGACTCAGCCAGCGATTCAGTAAACCCGGCGGCCGGCGGGGCAGGGCAGGGGGAGGACGAAATATGGCGGCCCAAGCCAGTTAAGTCCTACGCAGGCTTGACCATCGCCGATGTTGGCACCGGCAGTGGCAGTGTCGCGATCTCGCTGGCTAAATCGCTCTCGGGTGCCAAGATCATGGCCCTTGATCTTTCCCAGCCAGCTCTGGCACTGGCCGCGCGGAACGTGCAAAAGCATGCGGTCGAGAACCAGGTTACTCTACTGGCCAGCGATCTATTGTCGGCGGTCGATTCGATGACCTTTGACATTATCGCCAGTAATCCACCCTACGTGACCGAGGCTGAGTACGCAGAATTGCCGGCCAGCGTCAAGAACTACGAACCCAAGTCCGCTTTGGTCAGTGGACCTACCGGCACCGAGATCATCGAGCGTTTAATGCCACAATCCGCAGCTCGCCTCCGGCGCGGCGGCTGGTTACTGATGGAGATCTCTCCGATGATCGCTGACAAAGTCGTGGCCTTGGTCGACCGCCGAATGTGGGCCGAGCCGATCATCACCAAAGACCTCTCTGGCCATGCACGCATCGTGTCAGTTTGTAGGTTGTAGCCTCAGTGCGCACGCTGACCCACACTCGCCAAAACATACTTGCCGACTATCGACGGTAATCTTAATCGCAACAAAAGAATTACATCATGCAAATGGAAAAACTGGTCTCACTGTGCAAGCGTCGTGGCTACATGTTTCAGTCCAGTGAGATCTATGGTGGCCTAAACGGGTTTTGGGATTATGGTCCCCTGGGCGTTGAGCTCAAGCGCAACATCAAGGATGCCTGGTGGCGCGACATGATCACCGGCCATGACGATCTCGCACCACCACCGGGCGCTCCGGAAGCCTACGAAATGGTTGGCTTGGATTGTGCGATTATCATGCATCCCCAGGTGTGGCGCGTCAGTGGTCACTTCGACTTGTTCTGCGACAAGATGGTCGACTGCCGTGAGTCTCAAAAACGCTATCGCTGGGATCATGTGGTTGGGTTGTGGGTCACTGGTCGCGTGGCCCGCCATGGGACCGAAGCCGGCGCTATCGTCGACGATGGCCCACAACGAGTTTTCATCTCGACGCTAACCGACGAAGATCCCAAGCCCGAGATTGAATCCAAGGCGCTTAAGTTTTTCGGCCTGCGCAGTAAAGACCTGGATCAACTCAAGTTCGACGACAAGTTACTGACACTGTCCGCGCTGGAAGACTTCGAGAAAGTCGTGGGACCCGACGCCAAGAACCTCGGCACCCTGACGCCCCCACGCGACTTCAACTTGATGTTTCCCACGACGATAGGTGCACTGGGCGGTGATGCGGACCGCGCGTTCTTGCGACCGGAAACCGCGCAAGGCATCTTTGTCAATTTTAAGAATGTCTGTGACAGCACGCGGGTGAAGGTCCCCTTCGGTATCGCGCAAGTCGGCAAGAGCTTTCGTAATGAGATTACACCGCGTAATTTCACTTTCCGTTCGCGAGAATTCGAACAGATGGAGATCGAGTTCTTCTGCCATCCAAACTCGTCCCAACAATGGTATCGCTACTGGCGCGATCGACGCATGCAATGGTATACAGACCTGGGACTGGCCGGCGAGCGTTTGCGACTGCGCGAGCATG
>JADLDX010000530.1 GCA_020846515.1 Pirellulaceae bacterium | reverse complement strand
CCAACATCATCGACTGGACTTCGTTGCCTTCTCCCTTGGGGCCTTCAGCAAAGCCTGTTTTGCGGCGGCCACACAAATAGACTTTGTCGCCGTTGACTGCGGCTCGCCAAATATAATGGCCGAAGGTACCTTCCAACATGATTGGACTATGCCACTGCTGCCCATCGCTTGACCAGGCGGCGTATCCCAAGTGCTTATTCAAGTCATATTCCGACGTCGGCAAGGTTGTTGGGCCGCTATACCAGGTCCCGGTGTAGACGAACAACTTATTCTGAAATACCACGAAATGGGGATCGCGCGTGTCTCGGTCTTTGACATGGAATCGGTGGACTTCTGTCCATGTCTTGAGATCACTACTGGACAGCACGATGGTGGCTGCGGTGGGATGCACCATGTGGCCATCTGGGCAAGTGCGGAACGTCAGATAGTACTTGTTGCCGAACCTCGCTAAATCGGTAAACGCATTGTGCTCACCGTTGTGGTACACGCGACGAATGTTGGTTACATCAACCTTGGGCCATTCTTTCACTAGTGCCAGTGGTTCGACGGCTCTGGCCATCGCAGCCCCAGTACACCAGCAAACACTCAGCGTCAGCAATGGAATCCAGCAGAGTTTTCTAAGATCAGACATGTTCAATACTTCTCCAAGGGAGTATTCCAACCAGAGCCTGAATTGTGACCGGTAGCGGGCCTGACCAGCCTACCGACGCTTGCTCGACCATTAAGAGACAGGTATCGTAAGCTATTCGTGCCCAAATCGCTATCCACGGCCGAACCAGTGGGCAAGCCAGCTCAGTAAGTTAAGGTGGGGCAAGATGGCCGGGTATCGTTACTTGAACTGAGTCGTCGTATTTGGTAAGTAGCTTGATTAATTTCGAATCAAACGTATTGACTTCGCTATGAACTTTTTTGGTGAACCTAAACCGAGTGTCGAGCCGGTCCATTCGACGAGTGGACAGGTGACTGCCCCGAGTTTCTCTGCCGTTGATCCGGATCAATGGCGCGAGTTCGTATCGTGGGTGGACCCGATGAAGTCGCCCAGCGACGTGGACGCTGTGCTGGCAGAGTATGCGCGTCGCCAGGCATTGCATCCGCAATGTCCACCACCGATGGAAGCCAGAGTCGGCGACCAACGAGTCGCCGGCGCCTACATGATGCTCCTGGGCGCGAGAGTGGCCGCGCTGGCTGGCGTGCGAGCGGTCGATAACTACACACCCACAGCGGCTCGATTGTTGTCCGAGTTGGTCTCGCAAGTGCGCGCTCAAGGTGCGAGTCAAATTCAGGCCATCCTCGATGGCACCGAATCAGTTGCGGAAGACATTGTCGAACAGGCTGGCTTCGTTGCCTTGGCCGAACTACAGCAGTTAGTTCTGCCTCTGCCGATCAATCGCGGCCAAAACGGAACTCTAGACCCAGCTCCTTTGCCCACCGGCTTGAAGTGGATTGCGGCTCGGGACGTAACGCGGGCAAAGATGGTTCAATTGCTGGCGCATACATTTATCGAAACACTCGATTGCCCAGCTCTCAATGGCCTCCGCACTCCAGAGGATGTGCTCGAAGGATTCTTGGATGGGCAAGAACTAAGTCAACAGGGCAGTTGGTGGATCTTGGCTGGTGAGGACAAATACATAGGTTGCTCGTTGGTGAATCAATTGCCCAACAACACCGCTGAACTGGTTTATATGGGGCTTGGTCCGACCTCACGCGGTCGCGGATACGGCAAGTTCTTATTGGAGCAAGGCGTTCGTTCGGCACTGCAACTTCGAGCCCAGATGTTTCTGGCAGCAGTCGACTGTGCCAATTGGCCTGCCACGCGTTTGTACTTTCAAGCCGGCTTCCAACAACACGCTCGCGTTCAGGCCTGGTTTCACTTGAAGTGAGGCATAGCGAGCGCGTTTTGAAATGGCATCAGCAGCGTCTTCCTTGACGCAGCAGTTGTCCTTAACTGAAGCTGAATGCCGTTTTAGTGCATTGGAGTTTGCACGCTGGTTGATTCTACAAACCAAACTCATTCTCGCTACAGCCGTAATGCGTCTGAAATGAGTTTGGCATATTTCCGCCAGCTGATCGCCAACCAGTTGCGATTTGTGGCGTGCGGGAGGTCTATCGAGCATCATGACTGGCAGAAACATCTAATCAGATTCCATGATTGCTCCGAGCTAAAGAGTCGCCTTCTCTCCCAATGTACTCATTGGGGGAGAAGGGAGCGGGGGATGAGGGGCGCGCTGCGGCGTGAAGCACCAGCACCGGTTGGATGTGACAGCAGAAGCCCAAAGCACAGGGAAACACGCATGATTCGGCGACAAGCCAGATCCGCAGCTGCCACCTCGCCAGCCTGGCGAGGGCGGGAACTCTCTCGGGCGCTGAGTCTCACAGATAGATGACATCTGGCCGGTAGGGTACTTCCAACTCCCAAGCGCCCCTCAACCCCCATCCGCTTCTCCCCTTGAGTACAAGGAGATCGTACAGCTTTTAAGTCGGCTATTGGTTGCGAGTTGAGTAT
>JADLDX010000529.1 GCA_020846515.1 Pirellulaceae bacterium | reverse complement strand
CTTGCGAACGGCTTTGGCTTCGATTTGGCGGATACGTTCGCGGGTCACCTTGAAGATGTGACCGACTTCTTCGAGCGTATAGCTGTAACCGTCACCTAGACCATAACGCAGCTTGATAATTTCGCGTTCGCGATAACTGAGCGTCTTGAGGACGTGGTTAATGCGATCGCGAAGCATTTCCTGTCCCGCGCCGATGGCGGGACTCTCGGCAGTACCGTCGGGGAGAAGATCGCCGAACTGGCTATCTTCGCTGTTACCGACGGGTCGATCAAGGCTGATCGGATAACGGCTCATGGCGAGCACGCGTCGAGCTTCCTCGATCGTGGTTTCAGCACGGCGCGCTGTTTCTTCGAGTGTTGGTTCGCGACCCAACTCTTGAAGTAACTGACGCGACACGTTGCGGACTCGCGACATGGTTTCAACCATATGCACTGGGATGCGAATGGTGCGGCTCTGGTCGGCCACGGCGCGGGTGATTGCTTGACGAATCCACCACGTCGCATACGTACAGAACTTGAAACCGCGTCGGTACTCGAACTTGTCGACTGCCCGCATCAGACCGGCGTTGCCTTCTTGGATCAGGTCCAGGAAGCTCAAGCCCCGATTACGATACTTCTTGGCGATCGACACGACCAAGCGCAAGTTGCCCTCGGAGAGTTGCTTCTTGGCGCGTTGGTACTCGTTGAAAACCTGCTGAACCATGGCGACGCGATTGCGGAGGCTCGACGGCGTCTCCTGAGTTGATATCAGGATTTGACGATACTCTTGAAGGAGTTCGTTGCGTTGAGCGGCCGAAACGCGGTCACCGGCCAAGCGGTCGATCTCTGACCGGAGGTCATCGACACGACGGCTGAATTTGGCCAAGTCATCAATGCGGGGTTCGAGCCGCTGGGTGCGTAGACCCAGCTCTTCTACCAACCGCACAGCCTTGCGACGACGTCGCCCCAATGCTTTCCAAGCCTCTCTTCGACGTGCCATCTGCGTATTGCTCGCAAGCGCGATACGGTAATCGCGGCGATTGCGTTTTAGCAGCACTTCCAGAGTCTTGAGATTGTGAGGCAAACGTCCGAGAATCTGCTCCTTTTCCAAGTGGTCAGTGACTGAAACTTGCACGGTACGATCGAACGGCAGCTCGCTGCTCTCCACGCGACGGAGGATCTTGTATGCGAACTGCATCACGTAGTCGCATTCAAGTAACTTGGTACGGAACCGACGGCGTGTGACTTCAATAGTCTTGGCAAGGCGAATTTCTTCCGCGCGAGTCAGCAACGGAATTTCGCCCATTTGCGTCAAGTACATGCGCACCGGGTCGTCAGACCAAGTTTCGATTTCCTCATCGGCAGCAGCCAAGAGTTCTTCGTCGCTTTCAAGCTGAACTTCACCCTCGGCGGCTAAGCCATCGTCATCGGAAAGCTGCTCGGGCTCGACAGGTTCATCATCGTCGATTGCGAGCTTTTGAAAGCCTTCCAATTCGTCGTCGGCACCGCGCGTGGCGTCGTCATCGAATTCGTCCAGCATTACGTCGAACAAGGCCATACTCCTGTTGTGCCAAAGTGACCATGTCTGCTCAACCAGCAAAGCGCGAAGCGTAGCGGAGTGGTCTTCTTTCAAAAGACACAACTACTCTACCACCTGCTTCACACCTGTTTGCCGCAAACAGACAAATAGTAAAACGTTCTATTGATTCCAAGTTTCGCGACTCGGTAGTCCCTATCGCTGAGCCAATCTGTGAGTCCTCCAGGCACGCATGCCTCCGCGACAAACTCAGCCCAATTGGACTGGCCTTCATTTCCCGGCCAATCACAGGCTGCTCGTCAGACTCGGACAACCATCACATTGCTCAACTCGAACTTACCTCGCCATCCATCTCCATAAACAAACTGATCATCCATGGCTCGAACTTCTTGCGTACAGCCGCCAGTATAGTCCCTGGTCAGCCTGCATACTTGTGCCCCGACACTCCGTGACGGGCTTTCAAACAGGACCGGTCACCGTGTGTTCAGCCACAACGGCCCATCGGCCAAATACAGGTGACATCACTTTCCTCCACTTTCAGTAACCAAAAATTGCCACCCGTGGTTCTCGGGTCGGTCACTGCTAGCTAGGATTGAATGATGCCTGAATTAACTGGAAAGAGGTCCACTGGTCGCCCGCAAATGAATGTTCAGTTCGCCGACAGCGATTGATCGCGCGGTCTTTTATAATGCAGAGGCTTCAACTCAGTACGGCTCCCCCCCAAAATCTCACTCACTACCCAGTTACCGTTGCTACAGTTATCACCTACAGTCACGCATGACTCGATCGCCACAGCCGCTTATGTCTCTTACCATCAAAGGTAAACACCTAACCAACTGCTCGGTTTCGATGACACGCTTGGATCTTGTCAGTCCTCTGGGTCAGTCATCTGGCGCAGGTAACGGGCCGACAGACGAATTGGTTTGTTCGACTGCCAGAGTTCCAATTCTAACTACGGGACTGGGCCGGTCCAGTCGCTAGCTACAAGTTCCCCAAAGAACCTGCTCAGCTATCCCCCGGTAGAGTTTATCAACAGAAAATCAACAGCTCATGCACTATCAGATTACTTGCTCCTGCGGTCGGAAACATGCCGTAACGGTTAGCCAAGCCGGTCAGAACTTGACCTGCTCGTGCGGTAATTCCCTGGCGATTCCCACTCTGCGTGGCCTAAAAGAACTGCCACCAGCGGACACGGCTGTCGCTCCAGCCCCGCGACCAATCGATGCCAAGCCATCGGACCGACCCTCCATTCTGATCGGTCTGCTGGTGACCATCTTTTTTCTCGCGCTGCCAACCACGATTTTCTTCGCCTACCAACGGCTGACTATGGACACTTCCAACACCGAACAGGCCGATCGCGAAATAGCCATCAAGCAACTCGACGAAGCCTCCGCCCTCATGCTCAGCGATGCCTGGACCCAATACTCTTCCGTCGCATTGGGCCTACCTGCCAAACCCGATTTCTATTACGCCGAAAAGAAACGCAAAGACACCGAGTTGTACATGGCGATCGCCGCAGGGATCGCCTTGCTCAGCGGACTAACCGCCGGGGCCATCACCGCCGGCAAACGCGGGCGCTAGGCTTGGCCCGAAGACTCACCGCATCTTTCCCATGGTTCGCAAGCCAAGTTTCGCGAGTCGTATT
>JADLDX010000528.1 GCA_020846515.1 Pirellulaceae bacterium | reverse complement strand
CGATCCTAGCGATGACAAGGCCACAGGCTTTCGCCCAGCGCCATCGCGTTCCGACAAGATATCAATAGAGCCAATCTTGCCCAGATCATCGCGTTTGCTCGAAGCCACGCGCACTCGAACCGGTAACTCTTCTGTACCTTCCAGGATGGAACCGCCCAAACGACCTTCCAGCGTTGCGTCTAATTGGCGAGCAATGGCAGACAGATCCACGCCTGCCAGCATGGCTTCTTCTTCATTAACGTCAAACACTAACTTTGGCAGCAAATCGGTCAGGTCGGCCTTGGTCTGAATCACATCCGGATGTTTTTGCAAGACCTCGCGAACATGCTCACCATACATGCGCAGTTGATCGCGATCATTACCGAAAATGCGCAGTTCGATTGGTGCATCAAATGGCGGCCCTTGTTCCAAAGCGCGCACGCGTACCTGGGCATTGGTGATCTCTTGATTCAATCGTTTCTGCAAACGCCTGATCAACGGAATATTACCGTAGGTAGTCTTCGATTGGACTAACGCTTGAGCGTAACGTGGCGAGTCCTGAACGGTGCCGACCATGTTGTAATAAAACGATGGAGCGCTGCGACCGATGACCCAATCGACTCGCTCGATCAGTTTGTCTTCTAGCATCAAATCGCGCACGCGGATGGCGGTCTGCCGTGTCTCCTCCAGCGAAGCATCAGGCGATAACTCAATCTCGACGTGAAACTGGTTGCGGTCCGCCGCCGGAAAGAACTGGACTTTGAACAGCGGCAAAGCCAAGAAGCCTGGGAGCGATATCAGCACCCCCAGCAGTGCGGTCAACCAGGGATGCTTGAAACAAAAACGCAAGGATGACAAGTAAATTCTGGAAAGCCAGGCGTTAGAAAAACCAATGTTCCAAAACGTTGGTGGCCCGGGTTCACTTGGACTGAGCAGCGCCGAAAGCGTGGGAATAATTGTAAATGACAAAGCCAAGGAACAGCACAGCGCCAAGATAACCGAAGTGCCAATCGTCCCGACGAACTCACCCGAAGGACCGGGCATGGTGGCGATCGGCAGAAATGACAATACGGTGGTGATCGTGCTGCCGAACAAAGGTAGCGCCATGTGCGATACGCCATGTTTGACTGCATCCAAACGCGACTCGCCCTCGCGCAAACGTCGCTGGACTTCGTCAACAATAATAATCGCCGTGCCTTCCAGCATCCCCAGAGCGATGACCAGACCGCTCATCGACATTTGATGCAACGGTATGCCGGCGATGCGCAAGCCAGTGAATACCAGGCATGACGACAGCGGCAGCGCCAATCCGACGATCCATGAACTGCGCCAACCCATCATCAGAAACACCACCAAAAACACGGTCAGCGCGCTGATGAAGAGATTCTGAATCAGATCGTTCATACGCGTGGCGACGTAGCCGTTCTGCTGAAAGACTCTCTCGAGTTTTACATCAGGTGGCAGTCGTTTCTGAAAATTTTTTAGTGCCGTTTCTAACTTTGTATGCCAGTCGTCAATGCGTGTTTCAGGGTCCACGGCCGAGGCGACCATAATGGCTGGCAAACCATCGACCAGCGCCTGACTGCGCGGCGGTTGGGCCACGCCTTTGCTGATGCGAGCAATGTCGGACAGGTAACTGGTTTGACCGGAATTGGTCGAACGCACAGGAATGCGGCCAATGCGTGAGAGCGAATCGAACTCGCCGCCGACTTCCAGCAGCATATCTTGAGTGGCACCGCGCATCTGCCCAGCTGGCACCTTCGAGTCGCTACCAGCGACCTGCGCGGATAGTTCACTAACCGTTAAACCCAATTGGGCCAGCTCGGCCTGCTCTACTTCGACCAGTATTTCCTCATCGGGATCGCCAAATAGCTCGACACTCTCGGTGTTGGGAACATTGCGAATCTCTTCCTCTAAGTCGCGGGCCAGGCGGCGCAGCACCGAATAGACCGGCGGATTGGGACTGTTCCAAACCAATGCAGCAATCGATGCAAACGCACGCACTTCCACCACATCGACATCAGGGGCCGTCGCATTGGATGGCAACTGGGGCCTTAGATCGCTGATCTTGTCGCGGATGCGAGCCCAAACTTCGTCGACTTCATAAATCGTGTCCTTGAGGGTCACCGCAACGGTTGAGACGTTGGGCCTGGACATCGAAGAAATTTCTTTTACTTCAGCGAACTCACGCACTTCGTCTATGATCTTGTCGGTCACCAGCGATTCCACGCGATCGGCATCTGCGCCAATCAATCGCGTATTGATGATGGCCGCCCGCTGGGTCAGCACCGGATCTTCCATGCGCGGTAAAACAAGAAACGACGACAATCCCGCTAAAACAATGGTCACCAGCATCAGGACCAGCAACCGGGTGTCCCGCAACAATATCGTGATCACGGCGCCGCCTTCTCAAGCTTCACGGCCGTTGGTTTAACAACTGGCCGCACTCGTTGGCCAGCCGAAAGGCGATGAATAGCCGATACGACTACGCGATCGCCCGTGCGAATCGCCCCACGTACTAAAACGCGATTGCCTTCCGTTTGTAGTATTTCCACTGAGCGGCGCACCGCCACTCCGACGTCGCCGCTTTTGTCCAGTTCAATCACATAACACTCCCATAGTCCGCGTTGGGCTTGCATCACCGCGGCAGTATCCAGCCAGAAACCTTCAACGGTCAGGGAGCGGGCCACTTCCATACGAGCAATGTCTCCGGGCACGACTTTATCTTCAGGCGTCAGCGCGAGCGTCGCCACCACCTCTTGCGATCGCGTCGCTTCATCCACTTGAGCCACGACCGACTTAATGCGTGCCGCCAGAGACTGGTCACGCACTACTACGCGCACGATGCTGCCAACCACCAGGGATTGGGCCACGGCTGGTGGTACGCCCACGTGGGCTTGCAAGACTGCGTCTTCGCTGATCGTCAACACCGATCGACCACTACCAACCACCGAGCCCTCATCAATGTCGCGAGCGATGATCGAACCATCAAATGGACTCTTGATCACGCTGTGATCCAGATCTACTCGCGCCGCAGCAATAGCCGCTTGCAACGATTCAATCACAGCGACCTGCGAGGCCAGTTTTTCCTTACGCGTACCCAGCTCTAAATCTTCCAATTGTTTCTGAGCCATCAGACGCGTCGCCTCCCAACGCTCAACGGCTGACTCAGCTTGATCGAATTCCTCGCGAGCCACCAAGCGTTCTTGCAGCAATCGCTGGCGTCGTCGCAAGTTGGACGTGGCCAACTCCAACTGCACCTCCTGCTCGCGCACGTTAGCCCGTGCCGCATCGATCGTTTCGACGCGAGGCCCAGCCTTGAGTTCATCGAGCAGCGCTTCGGCGGCGCGTTGATCAGCTTCCAACTTGCGCAACTGTGCCTCAAGTTGTTCAGTGTTTAAACGAGCTAGTGTTTGACCGGCGGTTACACGGTCTCCCTGCTCAACCAGAATTTCATCCACGCGCCCCGAGCGTTCAAAACTGAGTTCGCTCTTGCGTTTCGGCTTGATGATGCCTGAGAAAGTGGCCTTGGTTTCCCAAGCGCTGGCAGGCTGAATCGACTCCACCTGCACCGTGATCAAGCCCGCCTCATCGGCGGCATGCGTCCAAGCAGCCGAGGCAACCAACAGCCCCCCTGACAAACCAAGTGCCAACGCGAAATTCGAATTCCATCCTGAAAAGCCCGATCGAGGAGCATTCATCAGAACAACCTAGCCATGCTTGTAGTTCAACAATCGTCGGGTTTGCCTAATCATTGTAGGCACTGTCGTTGGTTCACACTGCACGTCGTAGACCTCGAAATTTCGTGCGTCACGAAGTTTCAAGATTCACCAAACTCACCCAACGGCACACGGAGTCTGCTTGCTACTATAGCTAGCAATATAGTACCGAGTGTTAGAGTTTGACGTTTACATAAAGTTGTGTGGCTGCTTGTCAAGCATATGTGACAGAAACGGTACAGTCGATTCTTTTTAACAGTAGCGGCAGTCCGATGAAGGGGGACAGACGGCGGTTTATGGGCACCCTAGGGGCCAAGGATGCAAGTACTTTATCGTGGACGATGTTGGCAGGGGGCCTTCGTGGCTCTTTTGTTGACCCTTCAGGCCTGTGCCGGTAAGCCATTTGGGCGAGCCGTGCCACAGCCTGCGCCGCCCGCGATGTCCGTGACGTTGCCCACGACTTATCTCCAGTCTGCTCCCAACTTTCCAGTGGACGCTGCGCAGGGCGAATTTCCCGGGCTGGGCGTAACGAAAACTGCCCAGTACGATCCTGGCCAGGTAGTTCAGGCCAGTCATGCGGCCAGTGGGCCTCGCAGCTTTCGCGACATTACGCTTAACGAAGCCATCGAACTGGCCATGCAGCACAGTACGGTCATTCGCGACCTGGGCGGTCGGGTAGTAACGCAACCTGGCCAAACGACCAGCAATCTCAATCCAGTGTTGATTGGCAGCGACCCACGCATCGGTATCGAAGCGGCTTTGAGTGCCTTTGATGCCCAGCTCTCGGCGGGCTTTAACGGTCGGCGCAACAATCGCGGTCTGCAGCAACTGATTCCGTTATCCGACAGCACGCAGATCGTGCAGAATCAAAGCGACTTTCAAGCCGCCGCGCGACGTACGCTGACAACCGGTACGGTGGTGGGCCTGTCGAACTCTGCCAACTATCGCCGCGATGATTTAGGCGTGCCACCGAACCGATTCTCCAGCGCGTACCTGGTGGCCTTGGGCGGAGATCTGCGCCATCCGCTCGCCTTGGGTAGTGGGCGAGATTTTAACTTGATCGCCGGGCCCAATGCGCAGCCTGGCGTGTACAACGGGATTTTCATTGCACGGGTCAGGTACGATATTGCCGAGCATGATTTTCAGATCGCAGTCCGCGACTACATCGGCAATGTAGTTCGCAGTTATTGGCTGCTCTGCTTTGCCTATGAACGCATGGATGCCGCCGATGATTCGCTGGCCATTGCCCAGACGTTGTGGGAGGCGGCCAAGACTAAATTGGCTGAAGGTACGATCGATTCCCAAGCCGAAGCGTTGGCTCGCGATCGCTATCTGGCTCAGCAGATCGCCCGTGACAATGCGGCCGTTGGCAGTCCAGAACGAACGCTCTCGGGTATCTTGGGGACAAGTGGTGCCTTGTTGACCGGCAGTGAACCAGGAGTCGAGTCGATGGAACGCCGGCTGCGTTTTTTGATTGGCTTGCCGGCCTACGACGGAACCATATTGCGCCCGGCCGATCGCGCCAGTCACGTACCGTTGACGTTTGATCCCAATGAAGCCTTGGGGTTGGCATTGCAGCGACGCCCCGAACTCCTTCGCCAGAATCTGGTGGTGCATCAAAAGCAGATGGAGCTCGTCGCGTCACGCAGTTTCGCGCGCCCGAGAGTGGACCTGGTCAGTGAGGTTCGCATCTTAGGCTTTGGTGACCATTTTGGCGGGGCAGGTCGAGACGAAGATCAAAACGCCGTGCATGAATTGCTGTCGGGCCAATTGCAAGAGTGGGCGATGGGAGTGGAAATGCAGCGGCCGGTCGGCTTGCGATTGGGCCGCACCACCGAACGCAACGCGCTGCTGGCGCTCAATAAAGAAGCCGAGATCCTGCGTCAGCAGCAGATGCAAATTGCGCATGAGATTCAGGCGGCGATAGCCGAGGTCGACCGCGCCCAGAAGATTCTCGATCTGACTGAGCACCGTCGGCAGATCGCGCTGGCCAACAGCAGTTGGACGATTCGTAAATTTGAGGAAGGCATCCCGATCCCAATTGAGCAGGTGCTTGAGGCTCAGCGCGCCGTGACAGACGCGGTGACTGCATCGTCGATCGCGGCCGTGGATCGTTCGATCGCGATCAACAACCTGCTGATCGCCCGGGGTACGTACCTGCAAGATCTTGGATTGATGCTGGTCGATTCACCTCAAACCCAAGTGGGTCCTACAACCCGTACGCTTGGTGGTCCCGCGCACTGGTACGGGTTGACGCCACAGACACAGCCGCAAGTGGATCTAGCCGCGCCCGAGCAGGTACCGCCTGCGCCAACTTTACCTGAGGCAACCTTACTTGAGCCGACCTTACTTGATCAAACAACGCCTGAGGTACTGCTTCTGCCGCCCGAACCGTAACCTCATCCAGCCTTCTGCTTCGGTATTGAGATATTCAGCCTGAGATCCTCAGCCTGAACTTTCCAGCGTGAGCTATTCATTGTGAACGACTCATTCATTGTGAGCCATTCACTGAGAACACCGCGAGGATTTCGTGGTGATTGTCCCGGTACCTGAGTCCGGTACCTGAGTTCCCGGTGCCTGCGTTCCCGGTGCCTGCGTTCCCGGTGCCTGCGTTCCCGGAACCTGAGCCCCGGAACCTGAGTCAAAGAGCAACTGCATGACCAACAGCTATGATGCGATCGTGATTGGTTCCGGCATGGGCGGCCTGACGACGGCCAGTCTTATGGCCAGTGTAGGTGGCAAACGAGTACTGGTACTGGAACGGCACTTCAAGCTCGGCGGTTTCACTCATGCCTTTCAGCGACATGGTTTTCATTGGGATGTAGGGCTGCATTACGTCGGTGGTATGCAAGCCGGCAATATGTCGCGCCGCTTCATGGATCTGGTAACCGGCGGTGGTGTCCAGTGGTCTCGCATCGCTGACCCACTGGAACATTTCATCTATCCCGACCATCACGTGCAGGTTCCAGCCGATGAATCCGCCTATCGCCAGACATTGATCAAAGCGTTTCCCGAGCACAAGTTGGAGATTGAACGTTACTTTCGAGCCGTACATCAAGCCGCCGGATGGATGGGGCGCTGGTTTGCCGCCAAGCAGATGCCTGGTCTGTTGGGAAAACTGATTCTCTGGCCGGGAAAGCGCCAAGCCTTGCGCAGCACGGGTGCCGTGTTGCAGGCCTTGATCAGTCATCCGCAGCTACGCGCTGTGCTGGCCTCCCAATGGGGTGACTATGGTTTGCCACCAGAGCTCAGCGCGTTTGGTGTGCATGCCTTGATCGCCAAGGATTATTTCAAAGGCGGATATGTGCCTGTGGGCGGAGCCGAGCAAATCGCGCAAGCCATCGTGCCGATTATCGAGCGTAGTGGTGGTCGTTGTCTGACAGGGCATGAAGTTGTGCGACTGGATGTGCAGCGTGGTCGCGTCACCCAAGTGATCGCCCGTCACAAGCGCGAAGAAGTCACGTTTACGGCACCGCTTGTCATCTCCGATGCCGGCGCCGCCAAGACATTTGGGCAACTGGTGCCCGAGCATGTCAGCCTGCCTGAGCGAGCCCAATGCACAGACCCAGTGGCACCACCCACAGCCGTGACCATTTATATCGGCTTTAAAGACGATCCACGCCGCTGCGGTATGGATGCCGGCAACTACTGGATTGCGCGCCACTATGACCATGACAAAATCTACGCGATGCGTGATCGATTATTAGCCGGCGAAGTAGAGCATTGTTTTTTGTCCTCGGCCTCTCTTCGTAATGGGCAGACCACCAAACACAACGCGCAGATCATCTGTTTCAATACCTACGAGTTGTGGCAACGCTGGAGCAGCCAGCCTTGGTTGAATCGCGATGCCGAATATCAAGCGCTCAAGCAGCGCATTGCCCAAGCTGCTATCGGACTAGTCGATCAGCACTTGCCAGGCTTTCGTGACCTGATCGAATACCATGAGGTCTCGACGCCCTTATCGGTAGAGAGCATGACCGGTCATCCGCTGGGAGCCATCTATGGACATCCAGCCACGCCCCAGCGTCTCTCGCAGGGTCTGTTCCATGCGCAGAGTTCGATCAAGAATCTACTGCTCACCGGCGCCGATGTGGGCAGTGTTGGCATCGTCGGGGCCATGATGGGCGGCGTCATGACCGCTGCCTGGACCATGGGACCAGCCGGCTTTTTAAAGCTGCTGCGCAGAGCTAAATAAGCGCGAAGATCAGACTGGGAGGCCGACGCTGTGAAGCATGTTTGCTCGTGAAATCCGGCATTTGTAGCGGTTGGGCGCAAGCCCTCCGGTTCCTATAACTACCGGGATACACCGGACGGCTTGCGCCGTTCCGCTTCTAAAATACTTTACTTGGCCATGGCACTTCTGGACTGCGCTAGGCGAACGCTATTGGCATGGATAGTCGGACGGTTCGGAAACTTGTCTCCGCAGGAGCGTCGACCTCCCGGGATGTCGACCTCCCCTGTGCGTCCACCTCCCGGTATGGGCCAGTGCCCACTGCGCTTGGGCGACTTCGCTACAATACTTCGCTGACGCTCTCAGTCCCCCGTTTCTGTCTTTTCATGAGGAGGTATTCATGACGTTCACCAGGCTCTCACTACTTGCTTCACGTTGGCTCACTGGGCTGTTGCTCATGGTCACAGCCCTGCCCAGTGTTCAAGCCGATGTTTCAGTACCCAACATTTTCAGCAGCCACATGGTGCTGCAACGCGCGCAGAAGAATCGCGTGTGGGGCAAGGCCAGCCCAGGTGAAGATGTCACCGTCAAAATTCATCAGCAGACTCACACCGCCAAAGCCGACGCTGCAGGTGCGTGGCAAGTGACGCTCGACCCGCTGCCGGTTGGCGGGCCTTATGAAATGACCATCAAAGGCCAGAACGAAGTCAAACTGGAAGACATTCTGGTGGGCGAAGTCTGGATCTGCTCGGGTCAATCCAATATGCAATGGTCGATCAATGCATCCAATGATCCTGACCTAGAGAAACTCGCCGCCAAGTATCCCAACCTGCGCATGATTAACTTTCCGCAAGTTGGCGCCCAAGAGCCGATCTGGACGCACGAGCGTTATTGGCAAGTTTGTACGCCCGAAAACGTCGGCGGCTTCTCGGCTGTGGGTTATTTCTTCGGCCGGCAGTTGCATCAAACACTCGATGTCCCTGTAGGCATGATCAACAATGCCTGGGGTGGTTCTGCCTGCGAAGCTTGGGTCAGCCGAGATCTATTGGCCGCTGATCCGCTTTACAAACCTATGCTCGATCGCTGGGATGGCATCGCCAAGAGCTATGAAGAACTGGCCAAAAACAAAGACTCGGCCACTAAAGAAGCGGCCCAACAATTAAAAGCCCTCGAGAATCAACTCAAAGGTCAAGGCCGTCCGTCGAATATCTACAACGGCGTGCTCAAGTCACATATGGGTTATGGCATTAAAGGCGCCATTTGGTATCAAGGCGAATCCAATGCTGGTCGCGCTTATCAGTATCGCGAACTTTTCCCACTGATGATCTCCAGTTGGCGCAAAGAATGGAATCAAGGCGATTTCCCTTTCTATTGGGTCCAATTGGCCGACTTCATGGCTGAAAAGCCAGAGCCGAGCGACAGTACATGGGCCGAGCTTCGCGAAGCCCAAACGATGACGATGAGCAAGCTAGCCAAGACGGGTGAAGCCGTCATTATCGACATCGGTGAAGGCAAAGACATTCACCCCAAGAACAAAGTCGACGTTGGTCGACGCCTGGCACGCTGGGCATTGGCCAATGAATACGACATCAAAATTGCCTATCGCAGCCCTCAGTACAAATCGATGGAAAAAAATGGCGACAAAATCGTGCTGACCTTCGATCACCTCGAGCAGGGCTGGCGACCATTTGACGTCGCCACCCCGGTTGGCTTTACCAGCGCCGGTGAAGACAAGAAATTCTACAAGGCTGATGCCAAGATCGTGGCTGGCAATGCCATCGAAGTGTCCTGTGCCAGCGTCCCATCGCCCGTCGCCGTGCGTTATGCCTGGGCCGACAACCCAGTGTGCAACATGTTCAGCGGAGCAGGTCTGCCGCTGACTCCATTCCGCACCGACGATTGGCCCGGCATCACGAAAGACGCCAAGTAAAATGTTGATTGGCTGGCTACTGCTAAAGTAAATCCATGACCTGAGCAGTTCATCCCGTGAGCTGTTCAGGTCATTTCAGATCATTTTAGATCCGATCCAAGAAAAAGTCCGCCAGCGTACCGGACTCGGCCGTTACGCTGGACATGGCGTATAGTAATTGGCGTATCGTAAAAGGTATGCCCAAGACGGCGAATTGGTGAGTCCTTCGGGGCAGACTGAATCGCTTGGAACATAGGTCACCCTCAGACAACTTACCTCACCTGCCCACCCCAAACTCCCACCTTTATCATGTTGTGTCGGTATCGGCCAAATTTGGGCGAGCCAACAGCCTCGAAACGGCGTAGAATAAAGGGCCGTTTCTCGGTTAGAACATCACACAGCCGTCTTCGCACGGGTTCGGTTCGCGTTCCTGCACAGGTTCACTCCCCGCGCTCCGCTTCGGTTCTTGCAACAATTCAACCTTCCTATGACGTTTGCACATATGACTAGAACTTGCCATTGCCTGCCCATTCGGGTGGCTTTCTTGGCCCTCTGCGCTCTTGGGCTGATAGCTGTCAGCGGCTGCTCGCCGGACGAGCCCATTCGACAATACAGCGTACCCAAAGAGGCGTCGCAGATGGGCAGTGGCAGCCAAAAGCAGCAGATGCTGGCGGCCATCGTACCCAAGGACACCCCATGGGCATTCAAACTTATGGGCCAACCCGAAAAAGTAGATCAATACACAGCCGATTTTCGACAATTGGTCAGCTCCTTGTCGTTTGCCGATGACGGCACTCCCAACTGGCAACTACCCGAAAAATGGCAAGAAGAGGAAGGGGCCAACCAGTTTGTCTATCGCAGTCTGCGGCCACCCGGTGAAAGTAGCTTGAAGGTTACGGTTTCTCAATTGAAGATCCCCGACACGTTGAACGAACCCACCGAGGGCAACTGGCGCGAGTTTGTGGCCATGAACGTTAATCGCTGGCGCGGTCAATTAAACTTGGGCGATCAGGCTTGGGACGAAATGACGCCTGATTTGGAAGCCATCGAAAAGCTCTCGACGCCAGACAGACCAGCTTACTTTGTGACGCTCATTGGCGAAGGTACTACTGGCGGATCGATGGGCGGCATGTCCATGCCTGGCTCGACCATGCCTCCTGGATCCCCAAGGCCCGGCTCGGCTCCGCCGCGAGCCACCGCGGCCAAGGACCTGCAAGTCAAGTTGCCCGAGGGTTGGCGCGAGGTGCCACCGCTAAACATCATGGCCATGAAGTCCTACGAAGTAGACGGGGCCGATGGCAAGAAAGCCGCCGTGACCTTTACGGCCGCCGGCGGAGATCGTGTCTCTAACGTGGAACGCTGGAACGGACAAATTCGTGGTGCCGCCGATCAACCTGCCAAAGCACTCGAAGAGGCTATCAAATTGACCGTGAACGATGCACCGGCGGAAGTCTTTGTGTTGGTCGGCGGCGGTGACGATCCGCAATCGATCGCCGCAGCGAAAATCGATTGGAGCAGCCAAGATTCACTGTTTATCAAAATGATGGGCCCCGCCGACATCGTCAAAGCTCAGCAGGATGCATTCTTGACCTTGGTGAAAGAACTGAAGTGGTAAGTCTGACTTCAGTTCGATCCGACACCGACAACTAAGCCACCTATAACCAGACAGGTAATCCATAATCATGAGTGCCAGCTCACTTCCTTCAGGCATCAACTCCACGCTTGCCGGCGCGCGCAGTCGCAGTGAGCCGTTGTCGCTATGGGCCGTCATGAAGATGGCCGGGTCGCTGAAGATCACGGTCGTCATGTTCTTCTTGGCGGTTTGGCTAGTCCTCTTTGGCACACTCGCTCAAGATGAACAAAACTTGAGCGAAGTCAAAGCCGAGTACTTCAACAGTTTTCTAGCTATCGTACCGTTCGACGTGCTGCTGCCCATTACGATCTTCCCCCACGACTCGCCAATCCCCGGCGCTTTTCCGTTTCCCGGCGGGGCCACGATTGGCTTGATCCTGATGATCAACTTGATCGCCGCCAAGCTAACGCGCTTTCATGTATCGGCCAAAGGCTCGCGCCTGGTCGGCGGGATCCTCATGTCACTATTAGGCACAGGCCTGGTGGTCGCTGTGATTGTGGCAGGTAACCAAACCGATGGTCTGCAAGGTAAGCCGCCGATTGAATATGCCCAACTGTGGGATTACTTGCGTTTTGGTATCTACGCCTTAACGATCGGCGCGATTGCCGCCGCCGCTGTCCCTCAGAAATTGCCCTCGCTGGCACGGATCAGCTTGTGGGTTACCGCTTCGCTCATGCTGGCACT
>JADLDX010000527.1 GCA_020846515.1 Pirellulaceae bacterium | reverse complement strand
GTGAAGTAGGTCATGAGGGATTGCAACTGCTGCGTACTGCTGCCCGACCTACCGCGCATGCGGCGCACCAGGTCGGCTGCCAGTTCGGGCATATCGACTGCTCGCAACAACTTGGCTAATTCGATTTGTGTATCAGTATCCAATCGGACACCAAACAAGCGGCGGGCGGCCCGACGCGCGCGTTCTTGATCGCCCAGTTTGGCTGCCAGCCGGGCGGCGGCAAACTCGCGCACCGCCATAGCGCTCTGATCATAAACCGCCAATTGTTCGATGACGGCCAGTGCATCCTGCTGGCGATCTTGCCGCAGCAACAAATCGGCTTGCAACATGCGCAAACTGGCTTCTTCATGCACGACTTCTTTAGCAGCGATATCGATGGCCTTCTGCAACTCGCGCGAAGCGGCTGCGTTGTCCCCTTGCCACTGCAACAAGATGGCGCATAGCAACCAGAGTTGGACACTCAACCGCGGCTCTGCTTGCGGCGCGGTCTCGCGCAGGCGATCGATCCAAGCCGGGACATGATCCTTCAACTGTTGATTAGCACTGTACAGCGATTGTATATAGTCATCAGCCGGTCCCAATCCGGTCGGTGGAAAGTCGATGCTGATGCTTTGATAGTTGTTGCCAACGTTGATATAGGTCCGACGTGGTGCGCCCATACCTGAGAGACGCAGTTGATTGCGAGATGGGCGTTTTTCAGCCAGTTGTTTAGCGGCTAAATCGAGCAAATGCATGACGCGCTGGCGGTAGGTGGCATCGGCTGGACCGAGCGAGCGTTTCTCCCGAACACGATCGGGATTGAGAAACATTTGCAATGCGTAACTGACAGAGGTGCCGGCACCAAGCATCTGCTGGAGCGAACGATCTTTGGAATCGATGATGCCCTCAAGGGCCGACCACAGTGCATCATCGTCTTCATCTGATTGTGCAAGCAACTGAAGCCGGATTATCGGACTGGCGTTGGGCGGAACGTTAGACTTCTTCTTGACGGTTTTCGAGTACTGTTCGGCTTCCTCCAGTTTGCCGGAGATCTTCAATTCGGACATATATATGGTCTGCCAATCCATCAAACCAACATACGGATTGAAGTTCACCGTTTCATTGGCAGCCGCGGCAGCGCGTTGCTTGAGCCAAGCCAATCGCGTGTCGGCCAATGGCTGTACTTGGAAGTCGGTACGTCCCGCGTATTGACGACGATTGGCAAATTGTTGGCTTAGTAGAAGTTCGCCCGCTTTGGAATCTACTTCTACCAAACGCCACAGCGAACCCCAACTCTCAGGATTGCGAAAGTCCTCTCCGGCTTCCTGGCGAATACTTTCGGTCAACTGCTGGGCAACATACCAATCCAAGACGTCATCTGCCTTGGCTGTCGCCGCCATGGCTTGCTGCTTGAGCGACGCCAATATCTTGTCTAACTGGCCACCATCTTGTACAGATGCGTCGCGATAGAGCACATATTGTCCGATTGCCTTGGCATGGCCGACGCTATCGACGGTGGGTAAAGCCCGTGGTTGTTGACTACCGTAGCGTTCGTCGACCAGCTGATAAAACGAGTATAGATTTTGGACATGCCTCAGCTTAGGCGGGTACTGTGCAAGATAGCTGGCTTGGGCAGCCATCTGAGCCGCATTGGGCGAGTTCTTCATACTCGCCTTGGCCTTCTTCGTGCTCTCCGATTCGGTATCGTCGGGCAGTTTCATTGCCAGCAGAGCCGTCGCATCTTTGGCGGCCGCCGTCCAATTACCGGCTTCCGCAAATAACACCATACGGCGAGTCAACATTTCCCAATCCGATGGATTGGCTTCGATTAACTTGTTGGTCAGTTCAGTAGCCGCCTGACTCTCACCGGCAGCAAACAAGCGATCGATATGTCGCGCCATCTGCTCGGGAGCGTTTCGCGGATCGATCGCCGATAGCCAGAGCGATTGTGCCTCTTCGAAGGCTCCGATATCCATTAACAACATGGCTAGTTTGGATTGCGCTGGCTTGCTCGGTGCCAAGCTCAAGAGTTCCCGCTGTAACTCAACGGCCCGGTCCATTTCGCCGGCCAGTTCGGCCAAGCCGACCAGTCGTTCCATCAGCAGTGTGTCGCGACCGCTTTCACGCAACAAACCTTCCAGCGTTTCACGAGCCAATCCCAAGTCGCCGGCCTGCTGATAGGCGGTTGCGACCAGGTCGATGGCCGTGCGTCGATCACCGCTCTCGCGTCCGCGAAACTCCAAGCGGCTGATCAATTGATCCAAACGATTGTTACGCAGATACAGATCGGTTAATTTTGTAACCGTTTGCCGGCGCTCTTCTATCTCCTTGGCTGCGTCCAGAATCTTCCAGGTCAATTCAATGGCTTGGTCGGTTTTAAACTCGTCGGACAATTGATTCGCCAACAGCTCCAACGCCTCAGTACTGCGCGGATTTAAACGCACACAGCGCCGCAGTGTATCGAGTCGTTCGTCTTCGCGACCGAGCTGTCCGCAAAGATCCGCGTAAAACTTGAACGTCTCGATCGCGCCGCCGGCGCCGGCCAGCATTTCTTTGCCAGTTGCCAGGGCCTGATCGTTTTGGCCGGTACTGACATAGAGGGTCGCCAGGCGTTGCAAGTGCGCGCTGCGAAAGCGACGATCGATATCGACTAATTGGCGGCGCATGTCGATCGCCTCGGGCAAGCGTCCAGCCTCTTCGGCCATCCGCGCGGCCACATCTAACGTTTCAATGGATTTGGGCGCAGCCTTGACCGCCCGCTCGATCGCCGTCATCGCCTCCTGCAATTGACGATTGGCACCATACAATACTGCCAGCTGACGCCACTTTTCGCTATCTGCCGGCGCGGCCTCAGTCGCGGCTGCAAGTTCCTTGATCTTGTCTTCTAACGTGCCTGCCTCTTGATAGATTTTGACTGAGGTTGCAAACACGCGCTCGCGATCCTCGACATTTTCAGCCTCTTGCCGAGCCAGAGTCAACTGCGCGTTGGCTTTATCAAACTGCCTGACTTCGCTGAGCCACTCCACGAAACGCAAACGTTCGGTAACTTTGGGTTTGAGCTCACACGCTGCCTCTAAAGTCTTCAGCGCTTCTTCCGGTTGTTCGAACTGCTTTAACACTTCGGCCAGTCGCACCAGGTTATCGCGCGTTCGCGCGTCGCCTGCAGCGAGCGAACGCCAAACGACCAGCGCTTCATCGGTGCGTTTCAGTTGATGCAGGTATTCACCGAGATACTCTTTGTGCTGAGGTTCATCGGGCGCCAGGTCGATAGCGGCTCGATAACCGGCAATGGCTTCATCGGTCAGTTGGGCGCCGCGCATCAGGTCGGCGACTTGCGAATGCACGGCAGCGTCTTTGGGTCGCGCCGCGGTGAGTCGCCGCCAGACGTTGGCCGCCGCCTGCCGTCGATCGGCCTCAGGCACTTTGGTGTCGTTCATTAGTGCCTGGCCATAGCGTACCAGGTAATCAGGGTTATTGGGATGAGCGGCGACAAGAGCTTCGAACTGTTTGGCCGCGTCGGCATATCGAAGATCCGCTTGATAGGCATCAATCAAAGCCAGTCGAGCCCCAGCGTCGCTAGGCGCGCGCTCGATGGCTTGCTCAAAACGTTGGATGGCTTCGGCGCTGCGACCTTGCATGGATAAAGTCCGCGCCAGCCGTAACATAGCATTGAGATCATCGGGATGGGCAGCGACCCAACGTTGATAATATTCGGTCAGACCCGCATAATCGCCGCTCGACAAAAAGATCTTCTCCACGCGCCGTCGCGCTTCTTCATACAAGTAGCTGCCGGGTCGAAGTTTAGTTAGCAGGGCATCGAGGTCTTGCGTTGCCTTATCTTTCTGGCCGAGTTGGCTGCGCAGGTCAGCGGCGTCGAGTGCAAAAGCGATCTTATCATTCTCATTCTTCGCGGCAGTGGCCAATTTTTCGAACCGCACCAATGCCCCAGCCAGATCGCCTTCTTCAACCAGTGTGGCCGCAATACGTTGCCGCACACTATCGTCACCTGGAAAGGTCTTCTCCAGTTCGTTCCAGATGCGCAGTGCATCTTCGACGCGGCCTTCACGTTGATAGAGGCGTCCCAATTCGCGGGCTACGTTCAGATAGTCAGGTCGGGAGGGTTTGCGGGCGATAGCCAGTTCGAAGGCCGTGGCCGCCGATTCGGTATCGCCGACTAACAAGCGTGCCTGGCCATGGTGAAACGCGGCCATCGCGTTGTCTTTGAGAATGGTTTGTGCTTGGGAAAGTGCCGCGACCGCCTGGGCGTCTTCGCCGCGCTGCAATTGGAGGAGGCCGACCAACATCCAATACCGCCCCGCTTCTTCGGTGGCTTGACCCGCTTTAGCTTTGTCCGTCAACTGCTCGATCAAACCAGCCAGCGAACCGCGCTGCACGTGATATCCAAACACACGTTCCAATGCCGTGCCGGTAGTGGGACGTTTGACAAGCACGGCGAGAAACTTTTCGACCGCCGATTTTTCAACTAACTCTGCTTGCTCGTCGACTGGGTTGTCGCCAGAGTTGTCGGTGGGTTTATCAACCGAGCTTTGAGCTTTAGTATGGGTGGTGGTATCTTGGGGCGAGGCCCAGGCGTGCTGGGCCGGCTGCGCCCAGAGTATAGACAGAACACAACCTAGAACGATCGAGCTTGCGGTGGGGCGGACGCAGCACATCGCGACTCTCCATTAGTACAAGTCTTAGCCCAGCGAGTCCCAGATGGATCGATGAGTGAGACATGTGTGAGGAAAAGGTTCAAGAGATGAGCTGACCAGTATATCGCAGTCGACAGGCAGAAGTCCAACTGACGGCTAACCCTCCTGCTGCGTAGCAGCGG
>JADLDX010000526.1 GCA_020846515.1 Pirellulaceae bacterium | reverse complement strand
TTGGCATAGCCGCCAGATATCACCGGTCTGAACCTCATGTTTGAGCAGTTCGATTCCTTCGGCGTCTACGACTCGCATGTTTCCAGGACGGTCCATGATAAAAGTAGAACCGTGCGAGCCATACTCTTCGGCCTTAAGCGCCATAAGCCCGACGTTTGCAACACTACCCATAGTAGCTGGGTTGAATGCTCCGTGCTCTTTACAATACTGAATCGCCTCTTCGTACACGCTGGCATAACTGCGATCTGGGATCAGCGCCTTGGTGTCATGCAGTTTTCCGTCGCTCCCCCACATTCGCCCCGACGACCGTATCATGGCCGGCATGGATGCATCAATGATGACATCGCTTGGGTTGTGTAAGTTTGTGATGCCCCGCGCGGAATCAACCATGGCCAAACTTGGTCCATTTTGCTCAGCTTCGCGTAGATCGGATTTGAACGCCAACTGCTGCTCAGCTGGCCACGACTCGATACGCTTCATCAACTCGGCGATTCCATTATTGGGATTGAAACCGCAACTGGCGAGCTCATTTTTCCATTTACTCAATGTGCTATGGTAGTACGCGTTTACCGCATGACCGAAGATCACAGGGTCGGAGATTTTCATCATCGTCGCCTTTAAATGGAGCGACAAAAGGAACCCGTTCTCTTTTGCATCCGCCATTTCACGAACGAAGAATTGCTGCAACGCATCGCGACTCATCACGGCTGCGTCGATGATTTCACCGGCTTGCAAATCAAGCTTCTTCAGAACCGATTTGTTACCAAGTTCGTCGGTGAATTCGATCCGAATTTGCCCTGGTGCAGACATGACATGCGAAATCTCGCTGCCATAGAAATCACCGCCATCCATATGCGCGACATGAGTACGGCTGTCGCCACTCCATGCTCCCATCGAATGCGGATGCGCCTGGGCATATTTTTTTATAGGCGTTGCTACGCGTCGATCAGAATTACCTTCGCGAATCACGGGATTGACAGCGCTACCTAGCACTTTTTCGTAACGCGAACGAATCTCGCTTTGTGCAGTGCCTTCTGCGGTTTGGGGATAATTTGGGATCGGCAATCCCTGCGCCTGCAGTTCGCCGATAGCCGCGACCAATTGTGGTACTGAGGCACTGATATTTGGAAGTTTGATGAGGTTGGCGTCCCGCGACTTGACCAACTCACCCAACATGGCAAGTCCGTCCGGACGTCTTTGAGATCCCTCTAGGTAATCTGGAAAGGCAGCTACGATTCGAGACGCGAGCGAAATGTCGACTATATCTACATCGATTCGGGCCGCGCTCACGAATTTTCTCAAGATTGGCAGCAAGGATCTCGTCGCCAACGCCGGTGCTTCATCTGTAAGGGTGTATATAATGCGTGGTGGGGTCATAAATATTTCAGGCTTTCGATTAATTGACTAACACGAGAAACCGTCGTTGAGGAATAAGTCTATATCTTCGCAGTTGATGCCGCCAACGCCTGGAATTAAATACTTGTGCACTTGTCACGATTGATCGCCATCTTCCCTAGCGAAACGTTTTGGGAATGCATCGATATTTGCCCAATCGTTCAAGAGCATGGCGTTGCCTTCCAGGACTGGCGATGCGGCGGCGGGTCCATGAATCCCTCGATTACACAGGCCTTCAATTTTTTCGCCAAGGCGTAAGAGTACGACATGGGCTGATCGGGGTACAAAGACCACGCTTGAAGGAGTTTTCACCAATCCGTCGATCTTGTTAGCCGATTGCTCGTCATCGGCAGTGATCGCGATGTCGTGCACCAACTGGTCGAATCCAGTTTCGACAATCGCGATGCCTACAATGCCAAATGAATCGCTCATCATTCAACGTTATCGACTGATGCGTTAGCGTCCTGATCCTCGGCCACGTGATTCATAGCGACCATCGCTTGAGCCACAACGTACTGACGCATTTTGTCGAGCATTTCGCCGAACAACGGATCGCGCAGGCGATAGTAGATTGAATTCCCATCTTTTCTCGTTTCGACGACGTGCTTGTTGCGAAGGATCGCCAAATGTTGCGAAGCATTTGACTGCGTGATTCCGACAACTTCGCTTATCTTTCCGGCCGTCATCTCTCCTTGCGCGAGTGACTGCACAATAAAAATCCGAGTGGGGTGAGCGAGAGCTTGAAAGATCTCAGCTTTGAACTTCCGCATTGCGTCTCGTCTGTTCATGCTGCGTCAACCGCTCCACCACTATAGCATTTGCGAATATTCTAATACTCGCGCACAATGGCCGTTTCGTCAAGTGTGGTTCGCCACTTTTCAACGACGGGCGCGGCGGCGTTGTTGTTGTGCGAGTGGGACTTCGACCCAGTAAAGATCCCAAACTACTTTACACATCAAGCAAATTACACTTCATGTGGAGTAATCTAAGCACGTGGAAGCGTGCCATTCGAGGTCGGGGCACATTCCTCGTGAACAGGGGTAGCGGGCTGCCTATCAAGTCAGATCAGCATGAGACCGTGGATTTTTGACAAGCAACATCAGAACCGGAGAGGTGATGACTGTGGTCGACAGGGCCATCAAGACGAACATGGCAAAGAGTGTCGGTGAAATCACCCCGAGATCCAAGCCAATGTTCAGTTTTCTCCACCAACTAGTTTAGGCGCCTGACAAGAGGCACCGATGCCGGAAAAGGGGTCAGGTCTATTTTCCGTTTTGGTTGGCATTCCTTATGGCGTCCACTCGTGGACAAGACGAAACCACCGGGGACACAGGCAATGCTCGCCTCTGCTAGCAATAGCCCGTAGTTCGCCTTCCGGGGACACACGCAATGCTCGATAATGCTGGCATTGAATCGTCGGTCTGCTCCGGCGAGCAAGAGTACCCAGCGACTTTATAGGTGCCAACCAACCGGAAACTCGCCAATGGCAAAGCAAGCATGTGTTCGGCCCGGTGGTTGCCCGTCAATGCACGCCCGGGGACACCGCGCCCGGGGACACAGGCATCGCATTTTTGCTAGCAACTACCCACGAGACCGGATGATGCGATGCTAGCATTATCCTGATTACGCAGTGACTTTGCCACGAATACGCGAAAACTCTTGGCCCCGCCGGGGACACACGCAATCGTGTATTGCTAGCACAAGAATCGCAGCGGGGACACAGACGTTGTGATGTAGTGCTAGCAATCGTGCAGAGGCCCGGGAACACAGACAGTGTGGTGTTGTGCTAGCAATCGTGGATTGCCTGTGTCCCCATGACTCCTGACTCCGATGCGCTGTCGTCCACTGATGTGGCTGTCCCCGTGTCCTTCGTCTAATGCTGGCATTTCAACTAGAAGTGCACCCGCCGAGCCGACCATTATTGCCTATGTCCCGGTAACAACCCCCGCGCCTTGACAATGCAAGCATTGCGTCAGAGCACGATTGCCTGTGCCCCGAGACGCCTCTCGCATTTCGGGTCTCTTATCAGTCCGCAGAAAATAGACCTGACCCCTTTTTCTCGCGAGATAATCTGTAGCGGTCAGGCAAACTTTGCCGATGACATGCTCTAGCCATCGGGGGGTGGTCTACACATAAATCGCGCCTGTTGCCGTGTAGGCGGGCTAAGCTGAATCCAGTCATCATCAGCAGAGTCAACCTTGGCCGTGTCCATCACACCTGACCCAACCTCCATCCACAGCCGGCAGCGGCACAAAAGCGATCAACGATCCACGCGTTCGATCGGCTGGATCTCTATACTGCTAGCTATTGCGATCTGCTGGGCGTGCAGCAGTGGTTGCTCATTGATGCCCGACATCCGCCACAAACCGCAATACAACAACCCCTTCCCACAACTACGCACCGTGGCGGTTCTCCCGTTTGTCAACCAGAGTGAAGAAGCTACGCTTTCCGCCGAACGAGTAACGCTCGCATACATCAACGAATTGCAAGCTATCCCGGGCTTCGAAGTTCTACCCATGGGCGTCGTGAAGGCTCGGCTTGAAGAATACAGCCAACCACTATCCAAAGGTGAAGACTTTCAAGCGCTGGCACGCGACTTAGGAGTTGATGCGGTCCTGTTGGGCTCGGTAATCGACTATTCGCCCTATTACCCGCCGCGCATGAGCATGAAGGTCAACTGGTACGCCGCCAATCCTGGCTTCCATCCCGTGTTGCCTGGATACGGTATGCCCTGGGGCACGAAAGATGAAAAGAAGATTCCGCGTTGGGTGCATCACGAAGCCCAGCGCGCCTTGGCGACCGAGCAGCTCAAATCGCAGACGCCTGAACTGACTGCGGTAACTTTGCCGGTCGAAGCGCCACAGTCCCCTCCCGTAGTTCCGCCTCCCGCTCTGATGCCAGAAGATCAGTCCGACGGGGAACTGGTCGCGCCAGCTTCAGCCGTCGAAGGGGACCAACAGATCGCAGCCGCAGACGGTACCAATGGCGCGGTTGGTTCAAGTGCGCTGAGCATTCTCGATGATCCGCTAACAGAGACTCTACCGACAGACTGGCCAGATCCCCGCGGATTTATTCCAGCAACACCTACGGCCATGCGGCCTCCATTGGTGCCTCAGCACGAGCCGATCATCGCCCACATGCGTAACTATAACGGTCATGACGAAGATTTTACGCGACGTGTTTCGGACTACTTTTATTTCCGAGACGACGTACGCTTCGGGGGCTGGCAAGCGTATCTTCAACGTAGCGAAGACTTTATAAGAGTCTGTTGTCATTTTCATGTGACCGAAACGCTCGCTTGTCGCGGTGGCGAAGAAGAAAGCCGCTTGATCTTTCGATGGCCTTTGGACCGATACCAGCGGTAATGCCTTGAGAGGCAAAACCCTTGTTTTGCTTGGGTTTTTGACATCATAAGGCGTTAAAGGCAGAACCGCTGGACGTTACCGGAACACCCCGTGTCAACTGCTGTTACACACACAGTTTACCTGGCACGTTTGTCCGTCATCCGTCCTACAGTTCAGCTTGAATTCAAGCAACTATCAGAGCCATACCAACTACTCTTCAACTTCACCTGATGCGCGACCCACTTGATCGAGCGCATGAGGAGCAGTTAAGCGGTAATTGGATTAGCAAGTGCATGCTCCAGGGAGGGATGTCAGCATGAGCAAAGAAATCAACGTCCTGGCTATGGTCAAGGGCGAAGAGCGCTACATATTTTTGTACGATGATGAACGACGCGTCGAGACTCTGCGGATGCTTGGGCGGTACGCTGCCGATCCGCAACTGAGCTTCAGTTGGTACGATGCCGCGGTGCTGAGCAAGAAGATCCGCGAGACGGCCGCCGCTGTCGATGCAGGTCAATTGACTGCCACCCCATTGCCAAACTTGCCGTCAATGGGCACGCAGACCTCGGGAGTTCCAGCTGGCGCAAAACCAGAACGAATGGTGACTCCTCGCTTTACACTACCACAGTAGATTACTACGACAGTAAGGCGTCGGTCTTTAGTCAGGCTAAACCGTCAGGCTAAACCGTCAGGCTAAACCGTCAGGCTAAACCGGACGCTAGCGCGCTTGCGGCTAATCAGCCGCAGGGCGCTAGCCCTCGGTTTTCAGCCCGCATTAAATCAGGCTAAAACCGAACGCTAGCGCGCTTGCGGCTGATCAGCAAACCATTTGGTGAATTTTTATGCGCAGTGAGATCACCCAGTTCTTGCGATACTTGGACTCCGAACGCAATGCGTCGGACCTGACGATTAAATCGTATCGCGAAGACCTGCTTGATCTGGCTGATTTTCTGATCGAACAACTCGGCGGAGATAAACCACCAGCCGAGATTACCCCTCGCGACCTGCGGGGATATATCGCGGCCCTCCACGAGGCCGGTTATGCTCGAACCAGCATTTCGCGCAAGCTCGCCTCGCTACGTAGTTTCTATAAGTTTGCACAGCGTCGCGAACTGACAGACACAAATCCGGCTAAACCACTGCGAAACCCACGCGGCCAACGAAAACTGCCGCATTTTTTGACCAGCGATGAAATACTGAAGCTGCTCAATGCACCGCCCAAACGCGATACGCTCGGACTGCGCGATCTAGCAATCTTGGAAACCATGTATTCGGCGGGTCTGCGCGTCAGCGAAGTGGTCGGTCTAAACGATGGAGATATCGATTGCGGTGAAGGCGTGGCTCGCGTTCGCGGCAAAGGGCGCAAGGAACGCATGAGCCCACTGGGCAGATACGCGGTCGATGCGCTGCGAGCCTACATCCCCCAACGCGTTCTTTCGCCCAAAGAACCATCCGGGCGAGAGGCGCCTGTATTCGTCAATCGCTTCGGTACGCGTCTGACCACACGCAGCGTGGCGCGGATGCTCGAGAAGTACTTGAAGCTTACTGGACTGGACCTGCGTACTACTCCGCATACATTGCGACATAGTTTCGCCACCCATCTCCTCGACCGCGGCGCAGATATTCGCAGCGTACAAGAGTTACTCGGCCATAAGAGTCTGGTCACCACCCAGATCTATACTCACCTGTCCACAGCCAATCTGCGCGAGGTTTACAATCGGGCTCACCCACGAGCCAATGGTTAATCCGCGGGCACTTCCGTGGTGGTCACTTTATCAATGCACTCAAGATGCCATGCCGCGGCTGTCACGGCCAAAGCGGTTTGGCAGGAGACGCCCAAAAGACGGTAGTCAAACAAGTGATGCTCGCGGTCGCCTTGAAACACAACGATGTGATGATCGATGCATGAGACGACGGTTTGTCCAGCCGCGCGATGCTCGAGCAGCGCTGGCAGAGCAGGGTCCGCGCCATAGAGTATGACTCCGGCCTGGCTGAGCGGCTTCATCTCTAGAGCCATCTCATCTTCGGCATTGAGCACAGCCGTGCCACCGGGCAAGATGACATCCACTGCACATCGAAACACACTGAAGACCTTCGCGCGCTCATAAAGATCGAATTCGCCTCCCAAATGCTGCTGCCAGTCCACATCTGTGACGATGGCCACGTCGCCGCGATCAAAGTCCATACCTTCGCGCAGGATACTTTCCGGCTGCAAGGCAACCACCGCCGCAGTACATTGCGGATTCAATAAAATGCGCTGCATATGCTCAGTCGAACTGGTCGATTTCCGATCGAGTACCTGGTCATTCATATGCAGACCAAATCCGTCAGACCAACCCACGCAATGCCCGGCTGACATCAATACGCGCGTCAGCATGCGGACCACCTCCGCAGCCTGATGTGAACCAGTCACGGTGATCACCGGGATGCGCGCGTCACCAGGTTCTGAAAAGATGTGGTCGATAATCGCCGGTCCCACCGGTTGGGCTTGTCCCTGTGATGGCTTGATGTGCATCAAGAGACCGGGCCCGGCATTCACTTCGACGATGGCCCCTAATTGTTCTTCTAGTGGCTGCGATATATCGCGAGTCACCAAATCGACTCCGGCAATATCCAAGCCCACCATCTGAACCGCTCGAACAACGTGGTTTGCGACTGATGGATGCACCTGGTCGGTGACATCCATCGATAGATTGTCGTAACGCTTGATCAAGACTTCTGCGCCAGACTGAGGAATGCTCTCGAGCGTCAGCTTCTGCTGTGTCAGCACGATCCGCAGCGCATCATTGATTTCGACTGGGCTGAGCGGTTGCGACTCATCTTCCCCGCGCCGCGGGTCTTTGTTCACCACGTTTTCGATCAGTTGTTGTACGCTTTGCACACCATCGGCGGTGACAGTGATTGGTTCACCACGAGCCGCGGCCACCAAACGATCACCGACCACCAACAAGCGATGCTCGTCGCCTGGCACAAATCGTTCGACGATCACACCGCTGCCCTCGGCCAACGCCAAACCGAAGGCATGCCGAATGTCATCGGGCTCGGTCAAGTTAGGAATGACCGCTCGACCATGATTGCCATCCAAGGGTTTGACGACGACAGGCAAATTGATTTCGGCTGCCGCCGTGACGGCATCTTCGGCATCCATGACGCGACGGCCTTCGGGTACCGGCACACCTATCGAATGCAGTAAACGTTTTGTGAGCGCCTTGTCCTGTGCAATCGATTCTGCAATGGCACCGGTGCGATCGGTTTCGGCAGTCCAAATGCGTCGCTGTTTGTTTCCATGTCCCAGCACACATAAGGAACCCATGGTTAGCCGGCGAAACGGTATGTTCCGTTCAGCGGCCGCAGCCAAGATCGCTTTGGTACTAGGGCCCAACAATCGCCGATCCGCCATATCGCGCAAGCGTGCAACCTCAGCCGTCACATCGTATGGCAAATCGTAGATGCAAGCCTTGAGTAGTTCGCGAGCGGCATACAAGCAGGCTTCTCCCACGCTTTCTTCTTCAAAGCGAATGGCTACCTTGTAGACACCTTCCTCGCTCATCTCTCTGGCACGGCCAAAGCCCACTTCGCTGCCAGCCAAGGTTTCCAGTTCCAACGTCGTATGTTCCAGAATATGCGCCAGATAAGTGCCGCGATCCAGACGTTGAAAAAAACCGCCGCGTTCACCCACACTGCAACGATGCTCCACCACCGTCGGCAACCAGGCTTTGTAACGCTCGTTAAAGCCTGGCATCATTTCACTAGAAAAATCTTTAAGAGCCCCCAGATCAACCCAAACTTCCATGCACGAACGACGCGACCAGATGTTCGCGCCTCGCAAATAGAACAACCGTCGAAAGTGCATGAACGGCTCAACGTCACTCAGC
>JADLDX010000525.1 GCA_020846515.1 Pirellulaceae bacterium | reverse complement strand
GAGCTTGCTTGAGCGTAGCCCGGACGATCTCTTCGCTGATGCCATCGATCTTCAAATCGAGCTGGATACCGGTGATGCCTTCGGGTGTACCAGCCACCTTGAAGTCCATGTCACCATAGTGATCTTCATCACCAATGATGTCGGTCAGGAGCACCCATTGATCATGCGATTGCTTGACCAGTCCAATGCTGATACCAGCCACTGGGTTGGTCAGCGGCACGCCGGCGGCCATCAGACCCAGGGTGGCTCCGCAGACGCTGGCCATCGAGGACGAACCGTTCGATTCCAGAATGTCACTGATCACACGGATCGTGTAAGGAAACTCATCGTGGTCCGGCAGGACCGGAGCTACGCTACGCTCAGCCAGCGCACCGTGACCGATTTCACGACGACCAGGCCCACGAATTGGACGGCACTCACCCACCGAGAACGATGGGAAGTTGTAGTCCAACATGAACTTCTTGCTGTACTCTTCGACTAGTCCATCGACGCGTTGTTCGTCGCGCGAGGTACCCAGCGCCACCGTGATGAGCGCTTGAGTTTCACCGCGTTGGAAAATGGCCGAACCGTGGGTACGAGGCAGCACGTCGGTTTCGCATTCGATGGCTCGCAAGCTGTTGCGATCGCGACCGTCAGGGCGAGTGCCGCCGAGGATCAGGTCGCGCACGACCTTTTCTTCCAACTCGTGCCAAACACTGGAGAACAACGCTGGATCGTACGCCGGATTGCTGGCGTCTGGAGAGATCTCGCTCCACACGCGTTCCTTCAGAGAGCGCACGGCATCCGCTCGCGCGTGTTTGCCTTCAGCCGTTTTGGCTTGACGGAACTGGTCGTAGTATGCATTGCGTAGTCGTTCGGCCAGTCCGTTATCCGATGGAGCTGTAAACTCCATCTTCTTCACGGCCACTCGATCGGCCAACTGACGCATCAACCCGATAATCTCACGCACGACGTTGTGGGCGTAGACGATCGCATCGACCATTTCGGCTTCTGGTAACTCTTGGGCAAAGCCTTCGATCATCAGAATCGAGTGTTCGCTGCCCGAGATGATCAGATCTAGTTCGCTTTCGTCGAGTTGATCTGTGGTAGGAAAGGCGATTAATTGGCCATCGATACGGGCCACGCGCACTGAGGCGATCGGGCCTTGGAATGGCAACGGGGTGATCAGCAGAGCGGCAGCAGCGCCGTTCATGGCAATCACATCGGCATCGTTCTGCAAGTCGCTGCTGACGACCATGCACTGAATTTGAACTTCGTCGTTGTAACCTTTGGGGAACAGGGGACGAATGGGGCGATCGATCAGACGGCTGGTCAACGTTTCCTTGGTGGTGGGGCGACCTTCGCGTTTGAGAAAGCCTCCCGGAAACTTGCCGGCAGCTGCCATACGCTCGCGATAATCGCAGGTCAGGGGAAAGAAATCCGTCCCGGGTCTGGATGGTCCATTGGCCACGGCACTCAAGACAACGGTATCACCATATTGAGCCATAACGCAAGCCGCAGCCTGCTTGCCCAACTGGCCGGTTTCGAATGACAGGACTTGCGAACCAATTTGTTTTTCTACTCGAATCTTCACTTCACTATTTCCTACAAACATTAACTACGGGTGCGGGGCAATGGACTGGCACGCCGCCAGTCAACCGGCATTGGCCGGGAATCAGTTATTCCCGCACGTAGGGCTCGAACGAGCTGATAGCCCATCGGGGCCCGGGAGAGTCGGACTGCTTCAGTTCGAGAACCAGTCCAGAACTCGATGTGCGTCGAGGCAGACGCACTTGACTAGCACACAAGGATGCCTGGCCAGGAAAGCCAGACGAGCAAACCAAGCACCCACGCCAAAAAATTCTCTCTGGCCATGAGCTCATAGGTGCGCGGCAAAACTTATTCAGCCAGCCCAAAAGAGTTGCCCAACGGTGACAAGCTAACCCTCACCAAGGACTTGGACCAAAGAGGCCTGGGTAGTTTTGATATGTATCCAGTCCATCGGCCCAGCATTGAGGTGGGAGCTCCAAACTACCGAGTGGAAACGGGCGACCGAATCAACGCGGTTGGCCCGTTCGCCCCCCAGGAGACGAGCGGGCCGAATGCAAGAATTACTTGCGAATACCAAGGCGACCAATAATGTCCAAATATCGCTGCGGATCGTGACGACGTACATAGTCCAACAATCCACGTCGCTTGCTGACCAGTCGCAATAACCCACGACGACTCGAATAGTCCTTCGTGTTGGTTCGCATGTGCTCTGTCAGGTGGTTAATTCGCTGCGTCAACAACGAAATCTGTACGGACGAGCTGCCCGTATCCCCTTCGGAACCGCGAAATTGCTCGACAGCCTGCTGTCTTTGTTCGGTCGAAATTGCCATAAGTCCTTAACACCGTTCGTGTTACGCGCTGCCCTGCCGGGCCGACGCTCTTCCACCAGTTAGTTAATTGCCATCTCTTTCGCTCAAAATGTACCTGAAATCGCCCAGGATGCAACGGGAGATTTTGTGGGATCACGGGGAGCTTCTCGCGAACTAGATGCTTTATAATGTGTCGAACTCCCACTTCTTTGAGGTCTATTCATGCGCATCTTGGTCTGGTTAATAGTGGCTGCTCTGCCGTTGCTCGGTCAAGCTCAAGAGACCGCGACGGCCAGCCGACGTCCCAATGTTATCGTTATCTTGACCGACGATCAGGGTTGGGGCGACTTGAGCCTCAATGGCAATACCAATCTTTCCACGCCCAACATCGATGCGATTGGCCGCGAGGGCGCACGCTTCGATCGCTTTTTTGTCTGCCCCGTTTGCTCGCCTACACGTGCCGAATTCTTAACTGGACGATATCATCCGCGCGGCGGCGTCTATAGCACTTCCACCGGCGGCGAACGACTCGACTTGGACGAACGCACCATCGCCGAACTATTCAAGGCCGCCGGCTATCGCACCGGTGCGTTCGGCAAATGGCACAACGGTTCCCAATTTCCGTATCATCCGTTGGCCCGAGGATTCGACGAGTACTATGGCTTCACCTCCGGACACTGGGGCGACTACTTTTCGCCCCCCTTGGAAGATGACGGCCTGCCAACCACAGGCAACGGCTACCTGCCGGATGATTTAACCGATCATGCATTGCAGTTCGTGCAGCACAACCAGAAACGACCATTTTTCCTGTACCTGCCCTTTAATACCCCGCACTCGCCCATGCAAGTGCCCGACAAGTGGTACGACAAAGTCAGCTCGCGCGAACTGGCCTTCAAAGGCGACGATAAAGAAGATTTGAACTTCACGCGAGCCGCCTTGGCTATGGTAGAAAACATCGATTGGAACGTCGGGCGAGTGATGGCCAAACTGAAAGAGCTCGAGATCGATGACCAAACGATCGTTCTGTTTTTCTGCGACAACGGCCCCAACAGCTCGCGATGGAATGGTGGTATGAAAGGTCGAAAGGGCTCGACCGATGAAGGCGGCGTGCGTTCACCCCTGCTGGTTCGTTGGCCCGGTCGCATCGCACCCAATCGTTTAATCACCCAAATCTCCGGAGCCATTGATCTCTTGCCAACGCTCACGGATCTGGCCAACGTCCCTGTCCTAGACACACACCCTGTCGATGGCCGCAGCCTGCGAGGTTTACTGGAAGGCCAAGCGCCAGCGCTACCAGAACGCACCCTCTTTTCAACCTGGTCAGGCAAAGTCAGCGCGCGCAATCAACAGTTTCGTTTGGATGATCGCGGCCAGTTGTACGACATGACCACCGATCCGGCTCAGAGTCGCGATGTGTCGGACAAATTTCCCCAAGTGGCCCAAGAGATGCGCGAGCAAGTCGACGCCTGGCGACGCGATGTACTGGCCGAACGAGGACCAGACAAACGCCCGTTCCCCATCGGTCATCGCGATTCCAATCTAACGCAACTGCCCGCTCGCGACGGCCAGGCCACCGGACAAGTGGAGCGTTCCGCCAAAGCCCCCAACTGCTCGTATTTCACCAAATGGTCCAGTACTGATGACACGATCAATTGGTCGGTTGATGTATTGAATGCGGGCACATACG
>JADLDX010000524.1 GCA_020846515.1 Pirellulaceae bacterium | reverse complement strand
TTGACCACATGGTCGGGGTTGACGACGTTACCGCGTGATTTCGACATTTTAAATGCACGACTATCGACACGAATCGATTCGTGCGCCGCCAGAACAAAGCCATCACCCTGTTTCAACACGTCGCTCTCCGGCACGCGCTGGGCTGTCACCGCCGCACCGGTGCGTTTGTGCAATGGTTGTTTATCCTCGCCCATACGCACATCGCTGGCACTGACCCAATCACCAACTGAATCGCGATAATCAGTGAACTCGATTTCACCCAAGATCATGCCTTGGTTGATCAGTTTTTGAAATGGCTCGCGCGTCGAAACATGTCCGCGATCGTACAGCACTTTGTGCCAGAAACGCGAATACAACAAGTGCAAGACGGCATGCTCAGCACCACCAACATACAGGTCGATGGGCATCCAAGCTTTCTCTTTCACGGGGTCGCAAAAAACTTGGGCGTTGCGTGGGTCGATAAAACGCAGGAAGTACCAGCAAGAACCCGCCCACTGTGGCATCGTATTGGTTTCGCGACGGTAGCGACGCCCATCGCGCTGAACATAAAGCCACTCATCGGGCGCTTTGGCCAAGGGAGGTTCTGGGCGCCCGTGCGGTTTGTAGTCCTCCAAGTGCGGTAGATCAACGGGCAGTTCACTCATGTCTACTGCTCGAATAGCGCCCGTGGGTTTGCCTTCGGCGTCCAGTTCATGCAGGATCGGAAACGGCTCGCCCCAGAAGCGTTGGCGACTGAACAACCAATCCCGCAATTTGTAGTTGACGGCTTCGCGACCTAAGCCTTGTTCGGTCAATTGTGCAGTAATACGAGCTTTGCATTCCAATGTCGACAAACCGGTGAAGCTACCTGAATTGATGGCCGTGCCTACGTCAGGAAAACAACGTTGACCTGCCAAGACCTCAGCCCGCTGCGCTTCGCTTACCGCTTGACCAGGATCGACGACCGGTACGATGGGCAGATCGAACTGCTTGGCGAATTCATAGTCCCGATCATCGTGCCCGGGCACGGCCATGATGGCGCCGGTACCGTAACTGGCCAGTACATAATCGGCAATCCAGATCGGAATGGGCTGGTGCGTAACAGGATTGATGGCGTGTGCGCCGGTGTAAACACCGGTCTTCTTGCGCTCACCTTCGGTACGTTCGCGGTCACTCTTAAACGACGCCGCTTGACGATAGGTATCGACCGCTGCGCGTTGACTGGCCGTCGTCAACTTCTCCACCAGTGGATGCTCAGGCGCGATGACCATGTAGGTCGCACCAAACAAAGTATCGGGGCGTGTTGTGTACACGCGCAGCGCGTCGGCTGTTTGCTGCGCAGGCATGGCGGCCTGACCACGTTTGGCCGACCAGGTGGCAAACTCAGCGGCTGTACCCAAAAAGAAATCAACCTCTGCCCCCACGCTACGGCCGATCCAATCAGCCTGCAGTTTCTTGATGCTCGGTGACCAATCCAAGCCCTCTAGATCGCTGAGCAAACGTTCGGCATACGCGGTGATGCGCAGCATCCACTGACGCAAAGGTATGCGTTGCACTGGATGATCGCCGCGTTCACTGCGTCCATCGATGACCTCTTCGTTGGCCAAGACGGTACCCAGCCCCGGACACCAGTTCACCAGTGCATCGTCTTGATAAGCCAATCGGAACGAATCGCGGTAGGCGTTTACTGCAAACTGGCCTTGAGCAGTGACCTCAGCCGGTATCGGCAACTCGCTAATGGGTCGGCCCTTCTCAGCCGCCATGTCATACCAGGTATCGAACAGCACCAGGAAGATCCACTGCGTCCAGCGAAAGTACTCGACGTCTGTCGTCGCCAAGACGCGGTCCCAGTCATAGCTGAATCCCAACATTTTTAGTTGTCGAGTAAACTCAGCAATGTTCTTCTCGGTCGATTGACGCGGTGGCACATTATGGCGAATCGCATACTCTTCGGCCGGCAAACCAAAGGCATCAAAACCCATCGGATGTAGCACCGTCTTGCCCCGCATGCGCGCAAAGCGGCTGACAATATCAGTAGCCGTGTAACCTTCCGGATGGCCAACATGCAGACCTTCACCGCTGGGATAGGGAAACATGTCCAACACGTATAGTTTTTCACCCTGCGGCAGGTCTGGCGTGCGGAACGTCTTGTGTTCGTCCCAATACTGTTGCCACTTGGGTTCGATTTCGGCTGGGTTGTAACGTGGCATATGCGTGCATTGATTAAGGGAAGTGTCGGAAAACGCTGTATTTGATCAGTTAGAGATTATCTGGGTAGTGGGGCACTTTTTGTAGATGGCTGGCCCGAGGTTTGCTGTTTGCGTGGGCTACGCACGTTGACAAGTCATCGAGTGGAGAATTTTCACGCATATCAGTCCCCAAGCCAATTGAACCCCAGAGCCAACGGTTGGTGGGGGTTAACCGACGCATCATGGATTAGTTCCACATGCCGATCGCACCTGCTGCATCCCTGAGATCTTGTCGTCCAACTCGTGTGGCTGATGGTGTGCGTTGGCGAGTCTGGGCGCCGCGGGCAGCGAAGGTGGATCTGGTTTTGCTCGATCCATCCGATGCCAGCCTGGTGGTATCGCATGCCATGCAGCGCGATCTCTGGGGCTATTTCGAACTGACCTTACCCGACATTCCGTCCGGCCAACGGTATGCCTATCGCTTGGACGACGGCCCGCGTAGACCTGATCCCTGCTCGATGTGGCAACCCGATGGCATTCATCATCCATCGGCCGTGTACTTCGCCGATACGTTTGCTTGGACAGATGAGCATTGGAAGGGTCGGCGGCGTGAGGAGTTGGTGTTCTATGAAGTGCACGTGGGCACCTTTACGGCTGAGGGTACTTTGGAGGCGATGATTCCCCGGTTGGAATCGCTCAAGCAGTTGGGGATCACCGCCTTGGAATTGATGCCCATTGCGCAATTTCCGGGGACGAGAAACTGGGGATATGACGGTGCTCATCTGTTCGCCGTACAGAATAGTTATGGTGGGCCGCACGGCTTGCAGCGCCTGGTGGATGCCGCTCATAACGTTGGACTGGCCGTGATCCTGGATATCGTGCTCAATCATTTTGGTCCAGAAGGCAATTACATCGGAGAATTCGCGCCGTACTATTCGTCGCGTTACACCACGCCCTGGGGGCCAGCTTTTAACTTTGACGGACGCGATAGTGATCCGGTTCGCGATTTTGTGCTCGAAAATGTCTGGCAGTGGATCGCGGATTTCCATGTCGACGGTTTGCGACTGGATGCCGTACACGCCATGTTCGATAACAGTCCGACCCACATTCTCAGTGAGATTAAACAGTGCGCAGATGCGGCCACCCAATCTCGTGGCCTGAATGGCCTGATCATTGCTGAGAGCCTGATGAATGATGTACGCATGGTGCGTTCAACAGCCAGCGGTGGCTACGGACTGGACGCCGAGTGGAACGAAGACTTTCACCATGCCCTCTTCGCCTACTTGACCGGCGAACGACACGGCAAGTACATCGACTTCGGTGCCGTACAACAGCTACCGCATGTGCTGGAACATACGTTTCAACTCAGCGGTGGCTACAGCCAGTTTCGGCGACGTCGCTGGGGAGCACCAGTCGGCGATATACCCGGCGATCGCTTCGTTATCGGCAACCAAAATCACGATCACATCGGCAACCGAGCGCTCGGCGAACGATTAAGCCACCTGCTGGCTCCCGATATCCAACGGCTGTCGGCCAGCCTGATGTTGCTCGCGCCTTATTTGCCTCTGATTTTCATGGGCGAAGAGTATGGCGAACTCAATCCCTTTCTGTTTTTTTGTTCGTTTGAAGACGCAGCCTTGATCGAGAACGTAAGGCAAGGTCGAGCAAGAGATTATGCACTTGAAGGCACAGTCCCGGACCCTCAAGCCGAATCAAGTTGGTCAGCATCCAAGCTAAGTTGGAATTGGAGTAGTGACGATTTTCAAGCTGGCCTGAGACGCCTCCATGCCGACCTGTTATGGGCCCGCAAGCAGTGGCCAGCCTTGAAGGACTTCCAACATCGCAGCGCGCGTCTCTGGCCTGATGCGACTCAGGCAACCGTCTTGGAATTGGTTCGCGGTGGGACTCACCCTGCGCAGCCCGGTTGCGTGGTGGCTTACTTCAATCTCACCGATCGCCCGCAACCGCTGCCTACCCATTTGACTCCAACGGCAGACCCGATCGATTCGGACCCTCTTGGCAAGGAGCGGATTGCGCTGTTTCGATCGGAGCAATCACGTTATGGCTGCCCGGTCGAAGCGTCCGCCATGGGTAGAGAGGAATTGCAATTGCGTCCCCATGAATGCCTGGTGATGGGGCCGGCTGAGTACATGAGTTTTGTCCCATAAATTTTTGCCCTCGGGAGAGGTGAGTGGTCGTTATGGAATTAGCCAGTATTCTTTCATTGGAAGGCCGAGTGGCGCTGATCACCGGTGCCGGTTCAGGCATCGGTAAATCAACGGCCAAATTGTTTAGTCGAGCCGGTGCCAAACTGGCGCTGCTGGGTCGCGATCACGAGGAATTGCAGGCCACTGCCCAGCGAATCAGCGGCGAATCATGCATTCTGGTAGCCGATGTCGCCAAGCCGAATGAAATGGAATTAGCCGTGTCCCGATTGATCGACAAGTTCGGAAGGCTGGACGTTGTGGTCGCCAACGCCGGCATCAACGGAGTCTGGGCAGCCTTGGATGCTCTGGAGCCCGAGGAGTGGAACGAGACGATAGGCGTCAACCTGACCGGCGCGTTTTTGACGATGAAGTATGCCGTGCCTCATCTGCGCAAAACGCGAGGCAATGTGATCATCAATGCGTCGATCAACGGAACTCGCGTGTTCAGCAACTGCGGCGCCACTGCTTACGCGTGTTCGAAAGCGGCCCAGGTAACCCTGGCCAAAATGACGGCTCTCGAACTGGCACGCGATGGCATTCGCGTCAATGTCGTTTGTCCAGGTTCGATCGCCACTCCCATTCACAACAAGACGGTAGCCCGCGAACTGGAAAACGTCAGCGCTGCTGTTGAGTACCCTGAGGGCACAGTCCCGCTGACACAAGGCGAAGTGGGTGCGCCGGCTGAAGTGGCGCAGTTAATGCTATTCCTGGCCAGCGATGCAGCCAAACACATAACCGGTACAGAAATTTGGATTGACGGGGGCGAATCGCTGCTAATGGGCTAGACCCCCAGGCATAGCAGAAGCGGCGCGAGGATGGTCCGGTTCTGCCTATATCATCCCGACGAACAACCGGGCAGCTTGCACTGCTCCGATTTCATGTGAAGAGTAAACCATTGGACGGAGTCCAGGCGAACAAGCGAGGACTTGGCCCTATTGAACGATCGCTTTGATCTTTTGGATAAAGTGATGCTCACCGCTAGCCAGTGCCAATTTGGCGGCGCGTTTTTCAGCTTCTTCACGTTGATCAAATTCAAAGACGGCCACGCGGCGCAGCGCTTGATTGAAGACAGCCCAGTAGATGCGAGTTCGAACCTCGCCCTTGGTACGGCGACGTGGCTTCGGTGCCGCAGGTTCGAATGAGGCTGCACCAACGACCTTAGGCCCGTCCACGGTTACGGCTTTGGGACTAACGCCTGCCTTAGCCACAGCGGACTTGATCGCCTTAGCAACGGGTGCCTTACCAATCGCTGCTTTGGCAACGGAGGCTTTGGCAATGATTGAATCGGACTTGGATGGAACGACAACCGACTTGTCAACAACTGCAGTCTTGATCAGCTTGGCCTTCGTAAGAGGATTTTTGGATACCACAGATTTACTGGGATTAATTTTCGCGACGATTGGCTTGGAAGTTGCTTTCGCTAGGCTTTTGGGAAGCGTCGTGGCCGCGGGCTTGAGTGCGACGTTGGATTTAGGAGCGGTGGGTTTGGCGACGATACTTTTGGTGGTGACTTTGGGTTTAGCCTTGGGCTTCACTAACGTCGGGGCGCGACTAGCCATGCTTCAAACTCCTCAGCTGAGACGGAATAGATGGTAGGCATAAGAATACACAACGCTTCTAGACATCCGGTCTATTCCAAAGCCGTTCGTTAAGGACGTGAACGACCACTAAGCTCAACCCACAGCGCAAAAAAAGGAAGGATGATTCGCGCACAGGCTGGTCAGCAATCTGCCTTGAAGCCATGCACCCTAGAGGAAAGGTCCACAGCTCCATGCCGCTGGATGTGGGTCAAGCGACAGGCATGCTACGTACAATCGTTTCGGCTCGGGAGGCCTCGTTCCCTGGGTCAGCAACCGTCGTCATTCAAGTTGGCTTGGCCTATCGAATAGTTCTCAAACCATTCAGTCGGATCCCCAACTTTAGCAACCACGATTGCTCATCGGCTAAACGCGTGTGCCTGAGACATAGAGGCGGCAATAATGGTGCGTCTCAGGTTAAGGTGGGCGACTTCAAGGACCTTCTCTGGCCCCCCGCGCGAAATTGCTCCTTACCGCATTAGCATATCCATGATAACCCATTCCGCCGGCAGTTCCCAGTAGTAATCGCAACCGCGAATCAGGGAATGTCTCGAGAATTCTTGTGCCAAAAGCTCACAAAACACCAAAAACCCCTGCATTCACTCG
>JADLDX010000523.1 GCA_020846515.1 Pirellulaceae bacterium | reverse complement strand
GAAGCACGTAGCCGCGTCTCTCCGAGACGCGAGTCCTGAGCCTTTTGGTGAAATTCGCGAGTCTCGGAGAGACTCGCCTACGTGAAAACGCCCTTCATTGAACGGTATTGCTGTTAAACGAGGTACGCCTACGGCTGACTGTTAAACGATTTAATCCTCGGATTCACGCTTGGACTTGTCTTTCTTCTCAGAATCTTTCTTCTCAGTGTCCTTTTCGCCGGACTCTTTTTTGGGAGCGTCTTTTTTATGCGATTCCTTCTTCTCGGCTTCCTTCTTTAACATCTCCTTTTTCATAGGCTCTTTCTTTTCGGCCATTCCTTTTTCCTGGCGAGCCTTTTCCAGCATGACTTGGGCTTCGCGAAGCCGGGCTTCCATCATTTGGACTTGTTGGGCGAGCTGATTTCGTTGGGCGGTGTGTTGCGCGCGCATCTCGTCCAGTTGCCGTTCCATTTTCTCACGTTCCATGTGGGCGCGTTCGGCATTGGCGCGTTCGCCGTGAGCGCGGGCCTGTTCTTGACGTCGGCGTTCGTCTTGCTCGCGTTCGTCGTGTGCACGTTCACGTTGTTCTTGCTCGCGGCGTTCCATGGCCGGTTGTTCGCGTTCACGTGTCTCGCGTTGAGCTTTTTCCCGCTCGGGATGTTCACGGTCGGGCTGTTCGCGTTCAGGCTGTTCGCGGCCGGGTTGTTCGTGACGGCCATGTTGGCTGCGTTCTAATTGCAGCAGGCGTTCGTTCAGTTCCACCAGGGCGTGCAGCTTGGCGTTCTCTTGCATCAATTCCAGGTAACGTTTGACCAAGGGTGATTCCAAGACACGTTCGACGGCATGCATCTGCTCTTCGAGCGATTCGCCACGCGGCCCATGGTCTTGATCGCGCATGGGGCCTTGGGGACCGCGCGGGCCCGGTTGTCCAAAGCCAGGCATGCCCATGCCCATCGGACCAAACATGGGCTGGAACGGTGGCGGGAAGTTCTGAGGGCGATCGCTTTGTGGACGGTCATTGCGTGGGCGATCACTGTTTGAGCGATCGTTGTTTGGGCGATCGCCTTCAGGCGCGCGTCGATCAGCGCTAGGTCGATCTCGCTCCACCGGACCAGGGCCGCGATCTTGGCTTGGACGCTGGGCCCTGTCAGGCGCTGGTCTGTCTGGTGCTGGTCTGTCAGATGCTGGTTTATCTGGGCTAGGCTTATCGGGTCGAGGCCGATCCTGAACTGGTTTATCGGGTCGCGCATCGGGTGTTCGGCGTTCTTCGGTGCGTCGCTCTTCGGTGCGTTGTTCGGTACGCTGTTCGGACGAACTGGCATTTTGTACGCGGAATTCGATGCGGCCTTCTGGAGATGTTCCAGCTTCTTGAGGCCGTCGAACTTCCAGTCGCTGACCGTCGATGCGAATTTCGACTCGGCGCGGTTCTTCTGGTTTGCCGGCGGTCTTGGCGGGCGTGGTTTGAGCCGGGGGGGTGGCTTCGGTGGCGGGAGCCGGTACCAACCGGGCTTCAGCGTGGATTTTAGCTCGGCCTTCGTTGGTGGGAGGCGGGACCGTGATCGACTGATCTTGCGAGATGGTCAGCAGTCCGGAGCGTGGGATGGCGGCTGGTGCCAACACTTGTAGGGGATCCACGCCCGTTAAAACCAAGACGCGCTGGACGCCGGGTTGATAGGGTGGCAAATGCAAAGTGCCGGTCGACGGTATTTGGGCCTGCAGGTCCGTTGCCAGTGGTAAGCAGAGTGTTAGTGGTGCGCAGAGTGGTAGACCTGTGGCGGCCCAGGCGAGCAGCCAGCTTTGGGTGGGGCGGCGTGAGGGGCGTTTGTGTTGGCGATGCATCGAGAAAACCTCCGTGGTGGAACAATGAAAGGGGGGTGGCGTCAAGGAGCATCATACCACGCTGGCGGAGCCTCTCGAAATCGGACCGGGGCGACCCTCCCACTGATGCGCAGCGGGAGGGATAGTTCCCGTGGCCGGCTGGGCGTTACGACCGTCACGATCGGCAGCTTTTTTGTGGCCGAATTTCCCTGGAGGGGCTGTTTTTGCATCCTGACCGCTATGTGGGCGGTCTGTGACGTAGGGTTAAATGACGTTCAAGCCCCCCTCTCGAAATCATGTCATGCCTACAAAACTAATCAATCGTGGTTCCCAGCATCAGCGTGCTCGCCGTTGGTCGGCCCGTATTCCGGGTCGTCGAGCGGCGGCAGTCGTTGAAACAGCGTTGTTGATGCCCTTGTTAGTGTTGCTGGCCTTTGGATCGATCGAGTTATCCAACATGGTCTTCTTGAAGCAGTCGCTTTCGATTGCTGCATACGAAGGGGCTCGGATGGTGACCCATCCTGGTGCGACCCAAGCCCAAGCGGACACGCGAATTCGCGAAGTGCTGGCTGCACGAAATGTAACTAGCTACACAGTCACCTACAGCACTACTGGTGGAAACCCGATCACAGTCACGCCCATCACACCCCGTGGGACGTTATTGAATATTACTGTTCGTTCCTCTAATGGCGGCGCCAACTATGGTCCGCTGCGAATGTTTACTGGTCGTACACTTCAATGTCAGACCACGATGGTCCGGCAATAGATTAGTTCGCGCCCCTAGACGGATTTCCCCTCATCTTGTCTAGCCCTTGCGGCTAGGGAATTGCGGAAGAGCATCATGAACCACATGCCCCGTGGACTGCGCTCCTTTGCATGGCACACAACTCAACGCACACGGCGAGTCGTTAGTCGACCCGTCAGTCGTCGAGGCAGTGCTGCCATGCTGATTACTGTGATGATGTTTGTGTTTGTAGTGACTGCGGCCATTACGGTCGACTACGCATACATGCAGTTGGTACGCACTGAGTTGCGAGCCGCCACCGACGCGGCGGCCAAAGCGGGTGCGGAGGCACTATCGCGAACGCAAGATACGTTCACGGCTAAAAACGAAGCGGTTCGCTATGCTTCGCAAAACAAGGTGGGTGGTCGAGCCTTTCGACTGAGCACCGATGATGTGGTGGTCGGTCGCGTACGCATGAATGGTGCGGGACGCTGGCAATTTCGCGAGAACGAAGAACCTTACAATGCGGTGAAGGTCAACGCTCGAACTGGTGAAGGCGCATCGCAACCGGCCGTGCCGCTGTATTTCGGCCGCGCGCTGGGCAAAGCTGGTTTTGCACCTAGCTATCAGGCTACGGCAGGTCAGCAAGAGGTCGAAGTCTGCTTGTGCATCGACCGTTCGGGTTCGATGAACTTCGATATGAGCGGTACGGAGTATTCGTTCCCACCGGATAACCCACGTTTATCTCCATTTACTGCCTGGGGTGTTGAATGGCGCAATATGTTGTCGCCGCCTCACCCGGTGCATAGTCGTTGGGCAGCTCTCAAACGGGCCATCGACGTGTTCTTGATCGAATCCAGCAGTATTAATGCCCAGCCACGGACCTCGGTGGTGACTTGGGGTTCCGACTACACGATGCCACTGGCCCCGAGAACTGTATATCCAGCCTCGAGTACCGACCTGGGATTGCCCAGTCGCGAAACGCATCGCTGGCAGACCAATGCCGATCAGATTCGTGGCTTGATGCAGGCACGCAATGATTCGGTCATCATGGGTAGTACAAACCTCTCTTCCGGTCTGGACCGCGCAGTGCAAGTGCTCAACGGTCCTAACAATAATCGTTTTGCCAACAAAGTCATCATATTGCTCACCGACGGCGTGTGGAATGTAGGTCGAGATCCAGTTTTGGCGGCTTACGACGCAAGAGCACAAGGTATGATTGTCCACTGCATCTCGATGCTCACACAGAATCAGCCCACGTTACAAACGGTGGCCACAACCTGTGGGGGGCGTTATTACGGGACGCGGAACGAAGAAGAACTGCGCAATGCCTTTATCGAAATTGCGCGTTCACTACCTGTGGTTCTCACTGAGTAAGCCCCGGCTCTACCCCGTAGTATTCGAGCAACCCGATCATGTCTAGAAACAAACTTCGACGATCAAATAGCCAAAGACGCCGTGGTGCCACGACGGTGGAGTTCGCCATCGTCGTGCCCATCATCTTCGCTATGTTCCTGGGAACGATCGAGATGACGCGTTTGAACTTCATCCGGCATTCCGCGGCCAACGCAGCGTATGAAGGTGCGCGGAAAGCCATTATCCCGGGTAGTTCGTTTACCGAAGCCACCGACGAATCGCTGCGATTGATGCGGGCCGTCGGCGTCGGTAACGGCGTTACGGCTTCGCTGACTACGCTCAACGATACGATGACCGTCACTGTCACCGTGCCTGTTAATCAGAACTCATGGGGTGCCGCCCGCTTTAGCAGTGGCATGACCATCACTCAGGCTTGTACCCTCAGCCGCGAAACGGCGCGTTGATGTAGACGAATCGCTCCGCGACTCGTCTCACTGCTCAGAT
>JADLDX010000522.1 GCA_020846515.1 Pirellulaceae bacterium | reverse complement strand
GAACGCAATCAGGAGCGGATTAGCAACCTGGTTATGGACATGCTGTCGTTCAGCAAAGAACGCGTACCGGAACTGCGCGAGGGTGACGTGCGGCATACCATTACCGAAGTAGTGGAATTGATGCAGAGCCGCGCCGATGAAGTGCATGCCCGCTTGATCTGGGAGCCGCCAACTCACTTCCCCACCGTTCGCTTTGATCCCGACGCGTTGCATCGCGCCGTATTAAACGTCGTGACCAACGCCATCGATGCAGTGGAATCCAGGCCCGAGGGACAAGTTCGTTTGAGCCTGCAGGTCGCAGCCCCTTCTCAACTGGTGGAACTGGCCATCGAAGATAACGGCGAAGGGATCGCGGCCGAAAATCTGGAGCGTATCTTTTCGGTTTTCGAATCTAAGAAAGGTGCGCGGGGGACTGGGTTGGGATTACCCGTCAGCCGTAAAATCTTGCGAGAACATGGCGGCGATGTGTTAGTGGCTAGCCAACCTGGGCAAGGCACGCGATTTACGCTGCGTTGGCCGGGCCTGACCGAAGGCGTGGATCGCCCCACAATTTTCTAAGCTCGTTCTAGTCCCTGGCATCGGCTTTTTTGAGCTTTCTGCCAAAGGCCTTTTTTTCAAGGCCTTTCTGATACAGGTCTCGCATGGTTATGGCAGACATCTAGTCCGGGAGCCGCGTAGTGATTTCGAACGACGGCGATTTGGATTACAATCCTTCGCAAGCAATCCGTCCTTCGGCGCGACCGACCGATAACTGTCATCGCGCTTCCCACCTGCCACTTGAATCGACGCACTATGCAATCTACGGGAAAGTTCTCTGTAACCACTTGGCTGATTATCACCATCGCCAGCATCGGGTTCTTGTTCGATACTTATGAACTGTTGATGACGCCTCTGGTGGCCCCACCGGCGATCGCTGAACTGCTCAATGTGCCGATCAGCAACCCGTTGGTGACTCTCTGGACTGGCCGCTTGCTTTGGATCAGTGCTTTATGTGGTGGCGTGTTCGGTTTGTGGGGCGGCTGGCTGATCGACCGCTTGGGACGCAAGACGGTTATGGCCGCCAGTATTTTTGTGTATTCCTTTTCACCGTTCCTGGCCGCTTACAGCACCACGTTGGCTTGGTTTATCTTCTTTCGCAGTACGACCTTCATCGGGGTCTGCGTCGAGTTCATCGCGGCCATTACCTGGTTGGCGGAAGTCTTCGAAGACAAGAAGCAGCGTGAGCGTTGGCTAGGCATCACGCAGGCCTTTGCTTCGATCGGTGGTGTATTTGTGACATTGGTCAGTACATGGATCGGCAAGAACCAAAGCAGTCTGCCGGACTTTGGTTTCCCGCTACAAGGTAGCGGTTCCGCCCCAGGGACTTGGCGATATGTGTTGGCGACCGGCCTGTTGCCGGCGATTCCCATCGCCATCTTGTTGCCGTTTGTGCCTGAGTCCCGCATTTGGAAAGAAAAACGTGCCGCCGGTACCTTGCAACGTCCCAAGATTTCGGCCCTGTTTGCGCCGGAGTATCTGCGGCTGACGATCGTGACTGCGCTGTTGTCGGCGTGTGCCTACGGCATCGCCTTCGGCGCCTTGCAACTGACTCCGCGCCTGATAACGCCAGGTCTGCCAGAAATGGCGCAAGCGTCTGAAGAACTTAAGCCCATCCGTGCCGAGGCCAAGAAGCTCAATGAACAGTTCGACAAGGCCGAGACCAAGGAAGAGAAGGACGCCGTTCGCAAACAACTGGGTGCTTTGGCCGCCAAACAAAAAGCTCCTGACAGCGAAATCAAAGAGATGGGCGAAAAAGTTCAGCTCTATCAAGAAATGGGCGGCCTGATCGGTCGTATCATCCTGGCCGCCTTGATCATCTTCGGCATCAGTCGCGTGCTCTTGCTGAAACTGTTCCAGGTGCCGGCACTGGTCATGATTCCGTTGACTTATATGCTGCTGTACCACCAGGGCGGATCAGCCTTCTTGTTGGCTTACGGCGTTTGCGGTTTATTGACTGTGGCCCAGTTCAGTTACTTCGGTGAGTATTTGCCGAAAGTCTTTCCGATGCATTTGCGTGGTACGGGCGGTAGCTTTGCCACCAACGTTGGCGGTCGCATGGTCGGTACCAGTATGGCCGTGGTGACCTCAAACCTGGTCGCGCCCATCCTGGCCGGCAAAAGCCCAGTGACTCCCGACATCATGGCCCAATCGGCCGGCTACGTGGCTACGGGTATCGCGGTCATTGCCCTGCTGGTCGGCTTCTTCCTACCGGAACCCAAAGCCGAGACCATGGAGTCGTAGTTGAAAATGGTATGGCCGCACTGAGTTGTTAAGAGCACCCAATCAGTGCGGCCAGTTTAGTTCGTGACTGTTTGCGACTGTTTGCGACTGTTTGCGACTGTTTGCGACTGTTTAGTTCGCGCCAGTTTAGCTTGGGCCGACTAAGTTTGATTTCGGCCATAGGACTGCCTCCAGGAGAACGATCGCTTGACCAGTTTTCGACTCGCCGGTGAATTGCTGAGAGCGACCGTCGAGTCGACTTCCGTGGGTGGACTGCGCTCGGCGGTGGTTGAGCTGTTGATGCGGCATTATCCTCACGCGCGTGTGGCCTGGCTCAGTCAAAACGGCGCGCAGTGGGCGCTGTCGGGCACGACGGCCGCACTGGCTCGCGTGCCGATCGACTTGGCTGCTGCTGCCTGTGATCGAGGTCAAATTGTTAGCCAGTCGGAATGGTGTGCCGCTCCGCTGAATATCGATCGCTTGGATGCGTATGCATCCAGCGAGCCGGCTGAGGCCCTGCTCTTCAGTCCTCGCGATCTGCTGTCCGAAGATGAATTGGTCGCCCTCACGCGCATCGTCCAAAGTTGTATGCTCGTGGCGCGGCGACAGCAGCACTGGACATTGCGTCTTGAGCAATTGCAAACGTTGCTCGAGCTGGCTGTCAGTTGGCATCGCACGCAGGATCTGACTGAGCTGCTGAACAATGTGGCCAAAGCCGCGGCTCGGGTGCTGCATGCCGATCGAGCCAGTATTTTTTTGTGGGATCGTACGGCCAAAGAACTGGTCGGACATCCGGCGCTGGGCGTCGAGGGCCAGCCACTGCGTATTCCCGATGACCAGGGCATCGCCGGTCAAGTTCTCAAGCATGGTGCCCCGCTGCGCTGGGATAGTTCGGATGACCCAAATGCGATCAATGAACAGGTAGGCAAGCAACTGGGATACCTCACGCGATCCTTGTTGGCCGTGCAACTGGTCGATTATCGTGGACGTGCCATGGGTGTCTTCGAAGTGCTCAATCATCGCGATGGCCGCTTCTCTGCCGACGATGAACTGTTCTTGATCGAACTGGCTCGTCACGCGGCCACGGCTCTGCACAATACTCAGCGCATCGAAGAACTGGTTCGTACGCGTGATCGCCTGGTGCAGACGGCGTCCGCCAGCACACAACTGGTCGGTTCATGTCCGCAGATTGAGTCGCTGCGCCAAACGATTGCTCGCGTCGCCCCCACGGATTTGGCTGTGCTGATCTTAGGCGAAAATGGTACCGGTAAAGAAGTCGTCAGCCGTAGTTTGCATCTGCAGAGTCGCCGCAACTCCCAACCGTTTGTGGCCGTCAACTGTGCTGCCATCGCCGAGACGCTGCTGGAAAGTGAATTGTTTGGCCACGAAAAAGGCGCGTTCACCGATGCGGTGGCTTCGCGTGCCGGCAAGTTTGAATTGGCTCACGGCGGCACGCTGCTATTGGACGAGATCGGTGAGATGAGTCAGGGTGGTCAGGCTAAACTGCTGCGCGTGTTGGAAGAAAAAGTTGTCGTGCGTGTCGGCGGTTCCACGCCGATTCGAACCGACGTGCGCGTGATCGCTGCGACCAATCAGAACCTGGCCGAACTGGTGCGTCAAAAGCGCTTTCGCGAAGATCTCTACTTTCGATTAAATGTCGTCACGTTGCATTTGCCCGCTTTACGCGAACGCGGCGATGATATTCTCGTTTTGGCGGAACACTTTTTAGAACATTTCGGCGCCCAGATCGGACGACGTTCGATGACGCTGTCGAAGATGTCACAAGAACGCATGCGCGCTCATGCCTGGCCGGGCAATGTTCGCGAACTGCGCAATATGATGGAACGCGTGGTGTATCTCGCCAATAACTCAGTCGTCGAAGAAAGTGACCTGGCATTTGTACTGGCACCTACGCGCGCCGTCGAAGCCAAGTCGTTGCCCAGCAGCATGACGCTCAGCGATGCGACCTCCGCCTTCCAGAGCGAGTACATTCAGCGGCACGTCGATGCGGCCGGCGGTAACATTGCCCATGCCGCACAGCGATTGGGCCTGCATCGGTCCAATTTGTATCGCAAGATGAAACAGTTGGGTATGGAAACCGGTGACGAACTCTAAGCCTCCGGGAGGTCGACGCTACTGCGGAGACACGTTTCCAAACTGTCCGGCTATCCCTACCACTGGCGCCGGCCCAGCGCAGGCCGAAGGTGCCATGGTTATATTTCCTTGGCATGGCCAATCAGTTGCGATTTGCGGCTTGCCTCCGCCGGAGCGTCGGGGAAGAGACGAGTCGCGGAGCGATTCGTCTACGGGGAATGCACGAGTCGCGGAGCGATTCGTTTACAATGGGCGAGTCGGGGAGCGATTCGTTTACAGGGGTCAAATCAAGATGTCGCGGACGACGTGTCCGTGGACGTCGGTCAGGCGATGGTCGCGACCGCCGAAACGATAGGTCAAACGTTCGTGATCGATGCCTAGCAAGTGTAGGATCGTAGCATGGAGATCGTGCATTTCGACAGGTTTGTCGGCCACTTTGTATCCGAACTCGTCGGTCTCCCCGTAGGTCATACCGCCGCGTACGCCGCCGCCCGCCATCCAGATGGAAAAGGCGAATGGATTATGATCGCGACCATTGGTGCCTTGCGCAAACGGGGTACGGCCAAATTCACCTGCCCAGACAACGAGCGTGTCTTCTAGTAGTCCACGCGCGGCTAGATCGGCTAGCAAGCCAGCGATCGGTTGATCGACCGCCCGCGCGTTGTCTTCATGCCCTTTACGCAGGTTGGCATGTTGGTCCCAACGATCGTGGCCCACCGACGGACATGTCAGTTCGATCATGCGCACGCCGCGTTCGACCAATCGGCGAGCCATCAAGCACTCGCGGCCGAAGATGTCAGTCGGTTTGTTGGCACTGCCGATGCCGTACATGGCCAAAGTCGCCGCGCTTTCGCTGGCAAAGTCGGCTGCTTCAGGCACAGAGCTTTGCATAGCATAAGCCAGCTCGAAGTTTTCAATCGCACTCTCCACGGCATCTGCCTGACCGGTCGCCGCCAGGTACTGGGCATCAAGCCGGGCCAGCAGATCGCGCTGCTGAGCGACGCGCGCAGGTGCCGACTTAGTTGGCGAAGCGAGATTGGCAATGGGTGTGGGCGTGGGCGTAAACAGGCTCGCTTGATGCGCTGCCGGCAAGAAGCCACTGGCAAAGTTTTCCAAGCCACCGGGCGGTGTTAAGCCACCGTTGATGACCACATAGTCAGGCAAGTTCTCGCTCTCACTGCCCAGTCCGTAAGATAGCCAGGCGCCCATGCTAGGCCGACCCGCTATTCCCAGTCCAGTATGTAAAAAATAGTTGGCACTCGTGTGTTCGGAGAACTGACTGGTCATGCTCCGTATCACGGCCAATCGATCGGCATGCCGGCTCAAATGCGGAAACAGCGAACTAATCCATAGACCGCTATCACCGTGACGCGCGAAGCTCCATGGGGACTCGAGCGTCGAGCCATTCTTGTCGAACTGGGTTGGTTCGGCCTTCATCGGAAACGGCTGGCCATGGTACTTGGACAGCATCGGCTTAGGATCAAACGTGTCCATCTGGGCTGGACCGCCGTCCATGTACAAGAAGATAACGCGTTTGGCTTTGGCCTCATGATGCAACGTCGCCAAGTGACCCGGCCGCGCTGCCTGAGCCGGTGACGCAGCAGCCTGGTCGCTGGCTTGACCCGTGCGGTGAATCAGAGCGGCCAGGCCCAATGATCCGAATCCGCAGGCGGCTTGCGAGAGCCACTGACGCCGCGAATGGCAGTTTCGGATTCGACCGCAGGGATATCGATTCATGATAGGTTACTCACATTCGTTTCACAGTCAGCCGCAGGCGTAGTTGTTTTTTTTGTGGTTGGTACTGGGTAGTGGGCAACGCTGTGAAGCATGTTTGCACTTGCAACCCGGCATTTGTAAGCGGGTAAGGTTGAGGCCCGTGAGGGCCTCATACCTCCCCATCGTCGCAAGAGGGTCGATTCCCTCTATTTACCGGCGTGCATCTTTCTTGCACCGGGCGACCCCGTAGGAATCGCTCCCTTTAG
>JADLDX010000521.1 GCA_020846515.1 Pirellulaceae bacterium | reverse complement strand
TGCGAGCGCGATAGCGTTGAACTTCCAGGTCCGGGCGGTTACGCTAGCTCCGTTGAATTGCTTGCATTGCCAATCCCCCCTCTCTCCATCCATCTTCCTGCGTCGGAAAGTAAACATGAGTGATTCCAATCGTGGTTCTAATGCTGGTGGCGACGCGATAGCGCCCAACGCATATCGCTTGCTATGGGCAGGCTTTATGGCCATTCTTGCCGCTGGCGTGGGTTTCTCGGTCCGCGGTGCGAGCGTTTTGGAGGAGTGGTCCAAGGCATTCGGATTCACGCAAACCGAACTAGGCGGCATCACCGGTGGCGGCTTGGTGGGATTCGGGATCATCATTATTCTGTCGAGCTTTATCGCCGAAAGCGTAGGTTACGGCACTCTGATGATTTTGGCTTTTGTCATGCACTTCCTGTCGGCCGTTGTGACGCTAGCCGCGCCTTGGGTGTTCGAATCAGCGGGCAAGGACGCGACGTTCTGGTGTCTGTTTATTGGTATGTTCATGTTCGCTATTGGCAATGGCGTTTGCGAGGCGGTGGTCAATCCGCTGGTAGCTACGCTCTTCCCGAACAACAAGACGCACTATCTGAACATCTTGCACGCTGGTTGGCCGGCTGGCTTGATCGTGGGTGGCGTGGCTTCCATCTTCATGGCACATAATGTTTCATGGCAGATTCAAATCAGTTTGTTCCTGGTGCCAGTGATTCTGTATGGAGTGATGATCTTTGGTCAACGCATGCCGCAGTCTGAAGCCAACGCACGCGGTTTGACGATCGGACAAATGTTGATCGAGTTCGGCTCGCCGCTTTTGCTATTCCTTCTGTTGATCCATGCGATGGTCGGTTATGTCGAACTAGGAACAGATAGTTGGATCTCGCGGATCACGGGTTCTATTTTGGATGAGTCGACTGGTCGTTGGTTGTTTGTGTACACGTCTGCCTTGATGTTCACCTTGCGTTTCATGGCTGGTCCAATCGTGCACAAGATCTCGCCTTTGGGTCTGTTGCTGGCCAGTGCTGTGTTGGCGACCGTGGGCCTGTATACGCTTGGCGGTGTTGAAAGCACGATTGCAGCGATCCTGGCGCTGACAATTTATGGACTAGGCAAGACCTTTTTCTGGCCAACGATGTTGGCCGTGGTTTCCGAACGCTTCCCACGCGGTGGTGCTGTCACGCTAGGGGCCGTCGGCGGCATCGGGATGTTATCAGCCGGTCTGTTAGGTACGCCCGGCATTGGTTTTAAGCAGGACAAGTTTGCTTCGGAGAAGCTGCAAGAAGTTTCTCCTGAAGCATATGCTCGGTACAAGGCCGACAAAGAAAACAGCTTCCTGATGTTCACCACCAATGGACTTAACGGTGCCAAGGTTTCGGCCTTGGAAGACAAGGGCAAAAAGCTAACGGCCGAGGTGGAAATTCTCAAGCAAACGCAGCGATCCGACGCCAACCTAGAAGGCCTTTTGACTTGGTGGAGCGATGCTTCGGCTACGGCGGCACAAGATGAGGCACCAGTCAAAGAGGCCACACTGCATGGCAGCCGAATGGCGCTGAAGTTGACGGCCATCGTACCTGCGATCATGGCCGTCTGCTACCTGATCTTGATTCTGTACTTCAAGTCGATCGGTGGCTACAAGCCTTTGTATATGGACGGTGAGAAAATGACCGGTGGTGTCCAAGGACCGATGGAGGCGTGAGCCAACAGCGCGATCAGATTGCACCTCCTCATCCAGCCACGCTGGATGAGGATACTTTAGCAGCGGCGTGTGAAGTGCGATTCACTCGCCGCAGTGGGCCGGGCGGTCAACATCGCAACAAAGTTGAAACGGCCGTCATCTTAAGTCATCTTCCCACCGGCATCTCTGCCGAGGCGCACGAAGAGCGCAGCCAGTCCGAGAACCGACGCATGGCTCTGCGTCGTTTGCGATTCAAATTGGCAGTTGATCATCGCAGCGATCGCTCGAGTTCGCCGAGCACCTTATGGCTCTCGCGCCGGCAAGGACAGCGCATAAGTGTGTCGGATGAGCATGCCGACCTCCCCAGCTTGATCGCTGAAGCGCTGGATGTCTTGGCCCAGCATCAATTCATCCCCGCGCCGGCCGCTGAGCAATTAGGGGTATCGTCCTCACAGCTGATTGGTTTGCTTCGCCAGCACCCACCCGCGCTGGCCGTCCTAAACTCCCAGCGAGCACAATCGAACTTGCGGCCACTTAAGTGAACGCTTGCCTGCGGGTCGACACGGGAGGTCGACGCTCCTGCGGAGACACGCTTACCAACCGTCCGACCATCCATGCCCAATGCGTTTGCCCCGGGTTTATAGCTAGCATCAGCAGAAAATCACGACAGACGGATTAACTGACATCCCATCCGGTGGTCGATAGGATTAAGATGTAGGCGCAGTCTGGGACAACCAAGGGAATGAGCTAGGATTCTGTGGACCATGGATGGCCGTACTTTTCGATTGACCAGTTCACGTGCTCTGGTGCTGGATGTGGCCCATCTGGCCAAAAAAGTGCCTTCGTTTCCCGTCGAGCGATGGTTCGACATGTCAGCCATCGCAGCGGCACGGGCGCAAGCCGCACCGCGCATCTCGTGGGTCACGCTGTTCGTTAAAGCGTACGGCTTGGTCAGCCGTCAAATGCCGCAATTGCGTACGCATTACTTGAAGTACCCTATTCCACACTTTTACCAAGCACCCGGTAGCGTCATCTCGGTTTCCATCAACCGATTCTACGAAGGGCACGATCGATTGTTTTGGGGACGCTTTCAGCACCCTGAGAATCTACGACTGGTCGATCTGCAAAACGAGTTGGACGGTTATTGCCAGGGTGATGTGAACCACGTCTTCAAACGACAAATGGTGGCTGCGAGACTGCCGACCTTGATCCGCCGCTTGGGCTGGTGGTGGCGCATGAATTTCCAACCTCACAATCGAGCCCGCCGCCTCGGTACAGGCAGCATCTCCGTGCTGGCAGGGCAGGGCGTCTACACCCGATTGCACCCCTGCATTCTGACTTCCACACTGGCCTACGGCCCGATGCAAGCCGACGGACGCATGTGGGTTACCCTGCAATGCGACCATCGAGTCATCGATGGCGTCGCCGCCGCTGAAGCTCTGAACATGTTCGAATCCGTTCTCAACAGCCAACTGCTCAGCGAACTCGAACTGCTCAGACACGACCAACGCCACGTAGCCTGAGCCCGAACTACCCCTCTCGCTGCGTAGCAGCAGAACTACCCCTCCTGCTGCGTAGCAGCGGGAGGGTCGACTGGCGGCAGCTCA
>JADLDX010000520.1 GCA_020846515.1 Pirellulaceae bacterium | reverse complement strand
AGCGGTGTCACGTTCCATAACTACGTAGCTAACCATGGCAATACAACGCTTAGTCGCAAAACGCCCCACGGAACGACCAGCACTGGAGCTGCTAACGTCTTCGGCGGCGCACCGTTTTGGTTTGTTTCTGCGACCACCCGGCCGCAAAACATTAAATTGGCAGATGTCATCGACGGAACGTCCAACACGCTGATGATTTCGGAAACGGTGCAAGGTCATGGTGGTGACCTGCGAGGTTTCTCGTGGTGGAACGGTGGAGCTCACTTCTCCACATTTTTGGCGCCCAATTCTAACCAGCCCGATGTGGTTGAGAACATCGCTTACTGCCGAGGTATTCCCGGCGCGGCTGGGTATAATCCGCGAAACCCACCGTGTGCGGCTCCGACCACGGCCTTTCCTTCCACCATCGCTGCTCGCAGCCGCCACGTTGGCGGTGTTCAAGCGGCCATGTGTGATGGATCAGTGCAGTTCGTCAGCAATTCCATCAACCTAGACACCTGGCGTGGCCTGAGCACGACCGCTGGTTCAGAAATTGTGAGCATCGAGCAGTAGTACGGACTTGGCTCTTGCGTTGTTTGAGAAAGTTCAATGCGGCAGCGACTCCAAGAGGCGCTGCCGTTTTCTTTTGGATAATCGGACCTTAACCGCAGTGCCATTGTGTATGGCCGTTGGCCAATGGGGGCGGGCGCGGCGCATTGTACCTAGGGCGGTGCCCTAGTTGGACAGCGCCACTTTGAATCAGCCGCTGGGCGTTAGCCGGCGTTAGCCCCGGTTTTTTCACCGAAAACCGTGGCTAACGCCAATACGGCTAATATCTAAGAAATAGCAGCGAATCACTGTGAATTCGATTCAAAGTGGCGCTGTCCAGCTAGGCTACGATGAAGAAGGCCGTTGGCCAAGCCCGAAGGCCGTTGGCCAAAAAATCTGGGGACGTGACCACCCGGGGACACAGGCAATCTGTAATTGCTAACACATGCTGACCATCCGGGGAAACTTGTTATGCCAAGCGGCCGCAAAGCGTCATTATGATGCTGCCTGAGCTGTACCCTTCGACACTCCGCGCGATACCGGCACAGCCATGGCCAAAACCGCAGAGGCCAGTCCCAAACAAATGGCTAAACTGGCTGCATTGGCCGGAAACAAGGCTTCAATGTTGGCTGATGGAACCAGGATCGAACTAATGAGCGGATAAGCGGCACCCGCGACCGCGCCCATGATCAAACCAGTCGCCAAGCGTTCCACGAACACTTTTTGATTGAAGGGTGAGCCGAAGGAAAGCCCTACACCCAAACCAAGGCCAGCACCCAACAGTCCAAACATCGTGGCATATATCGCAGTCGACTGTGGCAGTTCAATTGGTCCTTGGGAATTAAAGCGAGCCTGAAGAATAGCAGACACGAAGCCAGCGACCACGCCTGCTACCACTCCGATCGGTACGCACACGACCAGTCTCTTCATCAAAGACCAGGAAGAATGACTGCGGATCGTTACCACAATTGCCAGAAGTCCGCCGAGTACACCGAGAAAAACAGCAGCGTTTTTCTGATTCGCATAGAACTGTTGTTCCTGAAACGCCTGCCAGCGTTCTGCCGATTCCCCTAATCCCTGGATATGGTACTCGTCGGGAACCGTAAAAATGGGATTAACACTGCTTATCAACGCAAAGACCACGCCGCCAGCCAGCAAACCCATTAGCAGTCCAGAGACCAAAGCCAAATTCGATCGACCAACGGGTGACGCATCGACTCCAGGTATGTCTGACGCCATCGACTGCTCCAATTTAGAAAGACCAATTCTTACAACGTTACGCAAAATACGCGGAAGATATCAGCGGGCATTTTATCAAGATCATCTTGAAATACAAACAATTTTGGCGAGCACCGTCCTGGCTGATTCCTTATGCTTTTCCATAGGCTGATTTACCAGCAGAAGAGTTGGGCCTCCAACTGCTGCTGCTCAGCAGCAGGCACTAACCCTCCGGTTGCGAAGCAGCGGGAGGGTCGACCAGCGCCAGCTAGGTCGGGGAGGGCATGTTAAGCATCTATGTCTTGAACAAAGGAAGAATTGCGTGACGTTATCTGGTGACTCGCTGCCTAAGCTGTTTGTGGTCGATACGAATGTCATTTTGCATGATGCCAACTGTGTGCAGAATTTTAAGGAACATGATGTCGTCATTCCCATCGTCGTACTCGAAGAGTTAGATCGCTTCAAAAAGGGCAACGAGGATGTCAACTTTCAAGCTCGGGCTTTCTTGCGTCGCGTGGATGAGCTGACCGGTGATGCCTTCTCATCCGACGGTGTTTCATTGGGAGCCGGCCGTGGTTCCATCCGTGTTGTGCTCGGAGGTGAGTGGCATCCTGAACTAAGACAAGCCTGCCTCGAGGACTGTCCAGACCATCGCATACTCAACGTGGCTTTGTGGCTGAAGCAGGAACTCGCAACCCGACCGGTTGTATTGGTCACCAAAGACACCAACTTGCGGATGAAGGCCAAGTCCTTCGGGTTAACGGCCCAAGACTACAGCACAGACAAAGTTGAAAGCTTCGAAAAACTCTATACCGGCAAACGCCTGGTGGAAGACATTTCACATGAGCAGCTAGCCCCCTTCGCCAACAATGGTGGGCATGTACAGGCTACCTCACTTCCGCAGATAGCCAATCCGATTGCCAACGAGAACTTCATTTTGCGCAGTGGTTCACGCTCGGTATTGGCAACCTACAGCGCTAAAGAAAAGGCGTTCATACGGATCGACCGCGTCACCGCTTCAGGTGTACTGCCTCGCAATGCCGAGCAATCCTTTGCGCTGCGCGCATTGCTGGATGACAACTTAAAATTGGTGACGCTGACTGGTCAGGCGGGGTCGGGTAAGACGCTCTTGGCCTTGTCGGCAGCTCTGGAGTGCCGGGCGCGGTATCGTCAGACGCTGCTGGCGCGGCCAGCGGTGCCGCTGAGCAATCGAGATCTGGGCTTCTTGCCCGGTGATGTCGGCGCCAAGCTGGACCCGTACATGCAACCTCTCTACGACAATCTGGCTGTCATCAATCCACAACGCGGAAACGGACAAGACATCGCTCAATCCAATCAAGAATCCTTGAACAGCAAACAATTGGAAGTGACCCCACTGGCCTACATCCGCGGTCGGTCGCTCCATCGCGTCTTTCTTATCGTTGACGAGGCTCAGAATCTTACGCCGCATGAGATCAAGACTATCATCACCCGAGCCGGTGAAGGCACCAAGATGGTCTTTACCGGTGACATCCAACAAATCGACCACCCGTATCTCGACTCACTCTCCAACGGGTTGAGCTACTTGATCAATCGCATGGTTGGCCAACCCATTTACGGTCACGTCTCTTTAGAAAAAGGAGAACGTAGTCCGCTAGCAGAACTAGCCAGTACGTTACTGTAAGCCGCGCAGACAATGTAGACGAATCGCTCCGCGACTCGTCAATGTAGACGAATCGCTCCGCGACTCGTCGAATCCCTGTCACGGAGTGACAGGGCTACAAATGACACTTACTGCATTTGAGCCGCTTGCAGAATGGGTAACCAAGAGACGGTT